>JAHJOS010000384.1 GCA_018820005.1 Alphaproteobacteria bacterium
CAGGCCGACAGCAAGACAGCGACCGTCGCGATGGCGACAGGCTTCATGATGATCCTCGGGATAGCAAATACACGGCAACGGCTGGCAAGCCCGCATTGCGGCGGGCGGCGGCGTCATCGGGAGCCGGATAGTGCTAGTTCGACCGCATGCAGTGACGCGAGTCGTGATCCCGAAACGCCAGCCTAGGCAGCTAGCCGGGGTGGCCTGTCCATCGGAGCGGCCGATTGCGCAAGCAAGTTTCGATCTGCGATGATCGTAGCGGGCGCACTATTGCTCAGAACTGCAAAGGTTATTGGCAGGGCAACAATCGCCTGGCAGGTGCTCGAGCAGCAGATGCCATCCAAGCATTTCTCGCTTGTCGGGGAATCACAGTCGTTCGGGTGGCCGTCATCCACGCCAAAGTGAGCACCGCACGACATCTGCAGGTGGGGGCCTACGTCCACGTGGTCGTTGGCCATCGCCAAGTTAGCGCCGAATAGCGCCAACAGGATAATCGCGATGAGCCATTTGTGCACAGAGCCTAGCATTGGCTGGCAATACAGCGATTTGGTGGTGTTTCGCAATGCGCAAAATGCGTCACGCGATCACGACCCTGTTGATGCGTCACCAAAAATCCCATGCTTCTTGCGGTTGGAAGCCGTTATCCGGCCACTCGCATCAACCATTTCTGCCTCTCCGTTGACTCTCGCAATGCAACCACCTTGATCTCGCCGAAGTTGTAGCCACAGATTACGAAGAGCCAGACGAAGGGTGCAGGCCATCACCGCAATCAGCACGGTATTGTTGATCGTTATGCTGCTGATTGGGCAGATCATCGCGCTCGCCCCTGAGCACGACGCGATGCCGAAGCATTCCGCAGGCCAGCTCGTGGCGATGTCGGTCATGGAACAGGGTGGGGCGCCCGAAGCGATGTCTCCGACTGACCATCAGATTAATCACTCTGCTGGCGGCCACTGTGTTGGATGTGGCATCCTTGGGATACCCTTCGGCTTACCAATGCGACTGGTTGCCCGCATAAAAACTGTGGCATCTGCGGAAGCCTTGGCACTTCCGCGCCCGGCTCCTCTCCTTCGTCCCCCAATTACCACCATCAGTTGATGTCGCCCTGGCGCAAGCCGGACAACTCTATTGATGGAGATTCAGATGAGCTTGAAGCTCTCACGCCGAGCATTCCTCGGTTCTGCGGCCATTGCTGGTGCCGCCACAGTTCTGCCGCCGCACTGGGCCCTAGGTTCCACGCATTACCAGCCCCTGATGATTGAAAAACGCACGATCGAGGTTCTCGGCAAAGCCGCCAGCGTTTACGGCCTTGCGGGGCCGGGCGGACGACAAGGCCTGTTCGTCGGATCTGACGAGCCCTTTGCCGTCACGCTCAACAACCAACTCGACGCAGAGAGCATCATTCATTGGCATGGTCAGACACCCGCTCCGGATCTCGATGGTGTCGCCGACACAGGCTATGCCGTGCCTTTGGCTTCTGGGGAAACACGGCTTTATGACTTCACCCCGCGACCGGGCACCCATTGGATGCACTCCCATCATGGCCTTCAGGAGCAGCGCCAGCTCGCGGCTCCATTGATCGTGCGGACACTGAAGGACGAAGCCGCCGACCTGCAGGACGTGACTGTGCTTCTTCACGATTTTGCTTTCCGCAGCCCGGAGGACATTCTTTCAGACCTGACAGGTTCTGCCCCTGGCGGTAACGCTGGCATGTCCATGGGTGGTGGCATGAACATGTCAGGAATGGCTGCTGGGCCCATGATGGGCGAAACCTCCATGATGTCCATGGACCTCAACGATGTCGTCTATGACGCCTATCTCGCCAATGATCGGACGCTGCAGGACCCCGAAGTCATTCGGACAGAAAGCAACGGTCGAGTGCGGCTGCGACTGATCAACGGGGCAGCCTCAACTGCCTTCTGGATAGATCTTGGAACCACATTCGGCAAAGTGATTGCGGTTGACGGTAATGACGTTGAGCCGATCGAGGGAGCGCTTTTCCCTCTCGCTCAGGCGCAGCGGATAGACCTCCTGGTGGATGTTGCACCCGGATCAATTGTACCGGTCTTTGCGCAGCGTGAAGGCGGAAGGGAACGAACGGGCATTATCCTCGCGGCACCTGACGCAACCGTACCCAAGTTTTCTGAACTCGCTGACAACGAGTCTGGACCGGTCGACCTGTCGCTTGAAACCAGGCTCCGGTCTAAATCCAACCTCGCAGCGAAACCTGGCTCAAAGGCCACGGTCATGCTGATGGGCTCCATGTCCCCTTATGGCTGGAATATTGACGGCAGTCCCTGGCCAGATCCCCGTCCCATTGAGGTTCGGCATGGTGACCGTGTGGAATTGGAAATGATGAACCATTCCATGATGGCACATCCCATGCATCTGCACGGCCACCACTTCCAGGTCATCAGTATCAACGGGAGAGGTCTGGCTGGAGCGATGCGCGACACAGTTCTGGTCCCGGCCATGGGACGCGTCACCGTCGCGTTCGACGCCGTCAATCCGGGTCGCTGGCTGTTTCACTGCCACAATCTTTACCACATGGCGACCGGCATGATGAGCGAAGTTCGCTACTTCTAGCCCAACTGCTCCGGCGTCATACACCAACCGACCAAACAAGGAGACTTTCAATGAGCTACGCAAGATTTGCGACCATGATCGTGACATCCACGGTCGTCATGTTCGGCCTGATGTATCTGAACACTTTTGCCTTCGACCACATCTTCTGGAGCCAGACCCGCGGTTGGATGGCCCTCTTAATGGGTGCCGTGATGGCAGTCATCATGCTGCTGTTCATGCTTTCCATGTACAAGAACAGGAAGCTCAACATTGCCATCCTAGTGGGAGCGGTAGTGATATTTTCAGCATCGCTTTGGCTGGTTCGTAGCCAGCAAACCATCGGCGATGTTGACTACATGAAGGCGATGATCCCCCACCATTCCATCGCCATTCTCACCAGTTCGCGGGCTCACATCAAAGATCCCCGCGTGCGCGAACTGGCCGATGCCATCATTGAGGCACAGGTCCGTGAGATCGGCGAAATGAAGCAGCTGATCGCCGATCTCGAGGCCAACCCGCCCGCGGCCGGCTCCAAAGACCTGCCAACGAGTGCTTCTACGAAGTAGTGCACTACGGCAGAGTTTCGCTTGCTGACGGTCTTCTTGGAACGACCGCGCTTCGTGCTTAGCCGCGTCCAACTGCTTGATCTGACCTCGGGGCGCGCGGCGCAGGTGTTTGATCGCACCATCGATAATCAGGTCAGCCGTCTGCGCCGCAAGATCGAGGCCGATCCAGCCAAGCCCGTACTGATTGCCACCGTCTGGGGTGGCGGTTACAGCCTTGCCGCTGATGTGAAGGACTTGCCGTGAAACCGCACCGGTCATTCTTGGCAAGCTTTTTTCCGCAGTCTCTGGGGCGGCAATTGTTGGTGATGATGCTTTTGGCGCTCGCCATCACTCAGGGTCTGGGTCTCTTGCTGCTGACCGACGAGCGCAACCGCGCCGTGCGAGCCGCATTGGGGCTAGAGGCCGCAGGGCGTGCAGCAAATGTGGCACTGCTCCTAGACGACGCTCCAGCAGCACTGCGCCCCTCAATACTGCGAGCGGCAGACTCGCCCCTGGTCAGGTTCGAAGTGGGCAACGAACCCCAAGCGCCTCACGACAGCACTGAGGCGGACTTGGTGCTGCACCAGATAAGACAGATCCTTGGCGTGCCTAGACGTGAAGTCCACGCCGATGTGCATGCGCTTGCTATCGTGCCGTTGCCGGATGGAGTGCCCGCTGCCATGCGCCCCATGCATGAGGCGATGATGGCTGCACAGACTGAGCCTGTTGAGCTGACACTGTCGATCCGTCTTGCCGGTGGCGATTGGCTGAACGTCAGTACAATGTTCCAGCGTCCCGGTTTGCAACTTTCACCACAAGACGTCTTACCCCTGATGCTGATGGCAGTTGCCGTGGCGCTGGTGGCCTGGTGGACCGCGGGGCGTGTGGTCCGCCCTATGCGTGCCTTAGCTATAGGTGCGGACCGGCTC
>JAHJOS010000385.1 GCA_018820005.1 Alphaproteobacteria bacterium
ATAGACACCACGCCCCTGGCGCAGCGCCATCATGCGGAAATAATCCGAAAACACGCCGGGCGTGCCCTTGCCCTTATAGAACACCAGCGTCTCGCGCGGTAGCACATCGGCGGCGTTGCGGGCGATGGCTTCGGTCGGCAGGCCGTCGATGGGGTCGAAGCCATAGACCTCAACCTGATGACCCGCCCGATGGAAGGAGGCAATGCTCAGCCGCTCCAGCCAGCTCATGGGTCCGTGCCAGAAGCTGACGATGGTGGGCAGTTCGGTGGTCATGGCAGTCCGGGTCACAGGGCAGGTGCGGGGCTGTGTTAGCCCAGCAGGGACTGCCCTGTCACCCCCAGCGCCGAGGGCCTAGGCCAGGGTGCCGTTTCTGAGTGAGGTTGCCAGCGGCGCCGGGCGTTCAACCGGCGTCTTGATGTCGATGGTGCGACCGTCGCGCGAGGCGACTTCAAAGGCTTCCATGACTTCGAGAACATGCAGCGCCAGATCGCCATTGGCGCGGTGTGGGCGGTTGTTCAGGATGCCAAGGGCCATGTCGGCCACGCCGAGCGAGCGGTAATTGCCATCGGCATAGGGCTCCGTCACCGGCACATTGGCCCAGGTCTCGTCGCGGCCGCGCTTGCGGATTTCCACGTCGCCGCCGAAGAAATTGGGATCTGGCACGATCAGGCTTGCCTCGGTGCCATAGAGCTCGAGGGGCACGTGCTTGTGCGCCGGCACGTCAAAGCTCATCGCCACCTGCACGATGGCGCCGTTGGCAAAGCCCAGCGAGGCGGTGACGTGGGTATCGACCTTGACGTCCATGATCTGACCCTTTTTGGGCTCGGAGGTCACCGGACGCTGGAGGCGCAGCCGCGACCCCATGGCCGAGACACGGGCCACCGGGCCAAGCAAATTGACCAGATCAGTGATGTAATAGGGGCCCATATCGAGCACCGGGCCGCCGCCGATGTCGTAGTAGAAGGCCGGATCGGGGTGCCAGCTTTCGTGACCGGGACACTGCATAAAGGCGGTGCCGCCAACCATCTGGCCCAGTGCGCCGCTGTCGACGACAGCGCGCGCCTGCTGATGGGAACCACCCAGGAAAGTATCGGGCGCCGAGCCGATGCGCAGGCCGGCCTTGTTGGCGGCATCGAGCAGCACCTTGCCCTCGGCATATGTGATGCCGAGCGGCTTTTCCGAATAGACATGCTTGCCGGCGGCCAGAACCTTGAGACCGACTTCGACATGGGCACGCGGGATGGTGAGGTTGACGATAAGCGCGATCTCGGGATCGGCCAGCATGGCATCGATGGACATCGATTTCAGGCCGAATTCGGCAGCGCGGGCCTCTGACGCCTCGGGGCGCATGTCCGCCAGGCCCTTGATATCGAGGACCGGAAAGCCGGCCATGGACTCGTGGCCGGTAATGGCCCGCAGGTAGGCGGACGAAATATTGCCGGTGCCGATGAAGCCGACGCCGAGGCGCTTGGTGGTCATTGCGCAATCCTCCTCAGAATATGGCGGCAAACTAGCGATGTCGGGCGCATCGCGCCAGCCGGTCACGCGATTTTATTTGGATTGCGCAGAATGTGTCGATCCAACTGGCTGGCGCCGGGTTTGAACGGCCCAGGGCGGGCAAACCGAGTGTCACAAAAGCTTCACTTGCCGGGATCAAGTCGCAAAGATACATGCAGTTTGTATGGATATTGATTCAGGATGTTTGTTTTGCGATCGAGCAAGACCCAGGCGGAGCGGCGGGAGCAAACACGGCGGGCGCTGATTGCTGCCGCGCGAAATCTCTTTGCCGAACAGGGTTTTGCCGCTACCAGCACGCCCGAGATCGCCGCAGCGGCCGGCGTGACGCGGGGTGCGCTTTATCACCACTTTGCCGACAAGGCAGCGCTGTTCGCGGCGGTTGTGGCCGAAGAGCACCTGTTGATCGACATGGCGGTCAACGGCGTCGCCGCAGGCGAGGACGAGCCAGGCCCTATCAAGGTCGTTCTGGGGTGTTGCAATGGCTTTCTCGATGCCATGGCAGAACCGGGTCGTCGGCGCATCATGCTGGTAGACGCCCCGGCCGTGTTGGGTGCCGAGAGGCTGGCGGCGATCGAGACGCAATACGGACGGCCAGCCGTGGAACGCGGGCTGTCAGAGGCCATGGCGCTGGGCGTGATGCGGCGCCTGCCCATCGAGCCGCTGGCGCAGCTGCTCGGTGCCATGGTGGATCGGGCGGCAATGGCGCCGCCGGACCACCAGGCAGACTACCGCAAAGCGATCAAGGCGCTGGTGCGCGGGCTCAAGAGCTAGCCTCGAGCTGATCGAGACGCATGGCCAGTGCCTGAACCGCTGCCACCAGAGGGGCAATGAAAGCATCGTAGCGCAGACCCTGTTCGCTGTCGGGGTCAGCCGGATCGGCCAGGACGTAGCCGGCAAAGTCCCGCCCCGCCAGGATTTCCGCCACCTGCTGGGCGACAAAGCCATAGTGGGTGCGGCGACCGGGGCGTTCCGTTCCATCGGCGTCAGTACCACCGACCGCCCAGCGATAGCGCACCGGCTGCAGCGCTAGAATGAAATCGAGCCCGAGATCGGATGGGGCAATATCAGTCTTCTGCCTGACGTCAGAGGTCTGGATCGTGCCGGTCGCCGCCCAGATGGCCGACCAGCGGGCACCCGAGGCCCCCAGCGTCACCGCATTGTCGGCCGCGGGGCGGAGCGAAGCGCCGACGCTGACAACGCCCGTGGCGCCGCTGACGG
>JAHJOS010000386.1 GCA_018820005.1 Alphaproteobacteria bacterium
AGTTCTCTGACCAATTGGAAGAGAAAATCCGCACCTTTGAAAGCGACAAGATTTCGATTCATATCGTCGGTTTCAGCAAACTGGTGGGGGACCTGATCGACGGTCTTTATAGCGTCATGCTGTTCTTCGGGATATCGGTTCTGATTGCGGGGATTTTCGTTTATCTCTATATGCGCTGTTTGCGCAGTACATTGCTATTGATCGGTGTGGCAGTTGCCGGGGTAGTTTGGCTACTCGGCCTTATGCAGTTGCTCGATTATGACCTGGATCCCTATTCGATCCTCGTTCCCTTCTTGATATTCGCGATTGGCCTGTCCCACGGCACACAAAAGATGAATGGCATTCTGCAGGACATCGGCCGAGGAACGCATAAATACGTCGCGGCACGTTATACCTTCCGCCGGCTATTCCTTACCGGCCTTACCGCGCTTCTGACGAACATCGTCGGCTTTGCGGTCTTGGCAATCATCGACATTCCGGTTATTCGCGATCTGGCGATAACCACCAGTATTGGCGTTGCCGTACTCATCTTCACCAAGCTGCTGCTGATCCCTGTCGCGCTGTCATACATCGGCGTCAGCAAAAAAGCTGCACTGATTGCACTTGAGAAGGACCAGGCTGGCGCCGAGAACCGCAACTGGCTGGGCCACATCTGGCACGGGCTGGATCGCTTTACTGAGCGGCGCTGGGCAATCGCGGTGATTTCCATATCGGTTGTCGTCACCATCGTCTGCAGCATCGTCATGCTCGATCTCAAGGTCGGTGACCTGGATCCGGGCGCGCCGGAGCTGCGCGCAGACTCGCGATACAACCAGGACAATGCTTACATCACCAACCACTACGGTCTGTCCAGCGATCAATTCGTCGTGATCATGAAAACCGATCCCGACAGTTGCCGGTTGTACCAGACGCTGCAAACCATGGACCGGCTGGCATGGCAACTGCGCCAGACTCCGGGCGTGCAGACCACCAGTTCGCTTGCCGAGTCGACTCGTTTCGTTACTGCAGGGATGGCCGAAGGCAGCGGCAAGTGGCTGACCATCAGCCGCGACCAGGCCATCACCAACGCATCGGTTGACGCCGCGATGATTTCTTCGCCCGGCATCACCAACCAGCAGTGCTCGGTAACCCCACTGATCGCCTATCTGACTGATCACAAGGCCGACACGCTGCGGCGGGTGATGGGAGTAGTCGAAGCTTTTGCAGCCGAGTACAACACCGCGGCCGATTCAGAGCGTCCGGTCGAGTTTCTCTTGGCCGCAGGCAACGCGGGTATCGAAGCGGCGACCAATATCGAAGTCGAGAAAGGCATCATCACCATGTACCTAGCGGTATATGGCGCAACCGCTTTGCTCTGTCTGCTGACCTTCCGCAGCATTCGCGCCACCATCGTCGCGCTCATTCCACTGGTAATGACCACCATCATCTGCAAGGCGTTGATGGTCTGGCTCGGTATCGGCCTGAAAGTCGCAACCCTGCCGGTCATCGCGGTTGGCGTGGGAGTAGGTGTGGATTACGCGCTCTATTTGCTCAGCGTGCAGATTGCCGTGCAGGAACGGGGTGGCTCGCTTGCGGTTGCATATCGCCGGTCGCTGGACTTTACCGGGCGCGTGGTCGCGCTGGTCGGGTTGACGATGGCGGCAGGCGTGATCACCTGGGCTTGGTCGCCAATCAAGTTCCAGGCGGACATGGGCATTCTGCTGACCTTCATGTTCCTGTGGAACATGCTGGGTGCATTGGTGCTGGTCCCTGCCTTGTCGCATTTCATGCTGAACCCAAAGACCCCGGCTGCCTCGCCGGAGTCACCGGCCATGCTTGATACCCCGGTCGAACAGGCTACTCAGAAAAAAAAACTAACTGACGCGGCTGCCGCTCATTGATCGGACGCGCCCGGTTGGCGCTTCCACTGACTGTAAAGCCAAGCCCAGAGCTATGGCGCGCTATTGAAGGGAGAGGGTTATGTTCGAGTTGTTGATGAGTGCCGACATGATGGTTCCGGATCCGGACGGGATGACGGAAAAGCTGGTGGATAAGCTCGGCATCTTTAAGCATGAGCGCTGGCGCCAGGCGTTCGATAACCATCCGTACATCGCGCATTTTTTGCGCGTGCACAAGTCACTAGCAGTGTCGCCCACCCGTATCGAGCCGCAGTGGCATCTGGATCGGCCAAATCCAGGCGATCCGCTGTTTCACGATTTTCTAGAAAGCCTCAAGGACTATCAGGGCCACCATCGACCCATGATCACTCACTCGATCGTGCTCGCGCTGCATGGCGACAAGTTCGATGCCCTGGTCAGTAAATTAATGCGCCGTCGCCTGCCATTCCGCATGGCCCAGCGCACACCGGAAATGCCGTTCGATCGCCTGTGGTTGGGCGCAACGCCGGAGAAGCCGTATTACGAGCCATCCGTCGACGGCGGCCTGTGCATCGAAATCATGCCCACCGAACCATTGCAGATGCCGCCGGAAACCTATGCAACGCCGCCGGCGCAGCCGCGTGAGCAGAAGCCGGGCGACATGGTGCGTGTTACGGCGCGAGGTTTTTTGGTGCGCGATCTCGATGAAACGCTGCGCAAGCTTTCTACCAACCTCGACTGGGAGCCGTCCTGCCCGGTTGAGAACATTGCAAGTGAAGGCTACCGCCGAGCGCGCATGGGCTTTACCGTCGCCAATAGCGCCACGCTGGACGTGCTCGAGGCAACTTACTGGAATACCGACGCCGGTCATTATGTAAACAACTGGGGGCCGGGCCCGTATTACATCCGCATCGGCGTCAATGATCTGGCCGCCAAAGCTGAAGATTTGCGCGCTCGCGGTACGGCCTTCGAGTGGATCGAGTCGTCCGAAGCCGTAGGCGGCAAGCCGCTGATCAAGATCGATCCGAAAGAATTGGATGGCCAGGTGTTCGAGTTCGAGGAGTGCTCCGTATGAGCGCCGAGGTCAATCAGCAGGCACCGCTGGTTATCAACGAGTCAGTCCGGGTAGAGCGCGGCGTCTCGGTCGGCTGGGTCGTATTGACCCGCCCGGGCCAGATCAACGCGATCAACGACAGCATCCGTCAGGGTGTTCCTCAGGCGCTCCAATTGCTCGACAATGACCCGCAGGTGCGGGTCATTGTCATCCGCGGAGAAGGCGAGCGTGGATTTTGCGCTGGCGCCGACATCAAGGAGCGTCGCGGTGAAGAAACCTCTCTGCAGGTGCGCCAGCGGATGGAGCGTTCGCGCTGGATCGAGTCGCTCGACGGAATAGCCAAGCCGGTCATCGCTGCAATCCAGGGTTACTGCATGGGTGGTGGGCTGGAATTTGCGTTGGCTTGCGATATTCGATTCGCGGCCCCCAATGCGATTTTTGCGCTTCCGGAAACCGGTTTGGGCCTGATTCCTGGCGGTGGCGGTACTCAGCGGCTTTCGCGGGTCGTGGCGCCGGGGCGCGCCCTCGATATGCTGCTGACGGGTGACCGTATGAATGCTGATCAGGCGTTCCAGATCGGGCTGGTCAGCCGCCTGGCTACCGACAACGCGACTCTGGTCGAGGAGGTCAGGGTTTTTGCCGAGCGCATCGCCAGTAAGCCGCCAGCGGCGTCGGCCTTCGTCAAGCAGGCCGCTCGAGCTGCGCTGGAACTGGACCTGAAAAGCGGACTCAATCTCGAACTCGACCTGTTTGCCCTTCTAGCGCCGACAAAGGATGTGCGCGAAGCAGCGCAAGCTTTTAGTGAGCGACGCGAGCCGCGCTTCACGGGCGAGTAGGATTGGCATGGCTAACAAGAAAATAAGGAACACCAGATGAGCATGGGCAAGCTGGCAGGGCGGGTTGCGATCGTCACCGGTGGTGGCAACGGGCTGGGCGCCGAGTGCGCTCGGGTGCTGGCCGAGCACGGCGCCTCTGTCGCCGTAGTAGATGTCGACGGCGACGCCGCCAACCGTGTGGCGGAGTCGATATTGGCGCAAGGCATGCCAGCTCAAGGCTTTCGCGCCGATGTCTCTTCCGAGGAAGACGTCAAGGCGGTGATCGCCCAGGTAACGGAGAAATTTGGTCGGATCGACGTGCTGCACAACAATGCGGCCGTGCTCAACGCCGACCAGCGCCAGCGGGACCGTGATCTGGCCAACCTGGATATGGAAGCATTCGACCGCGCCATAGCGGTCAATTTGCGGGGCGCCGTACTCTGCACCAAATACGTCATTCCGGTGATGTTGGAGCAGGGCAAAGGCTCGATCATTTTCGCCACCTCCGGGTTGGGGATGCAGGGCGACATGTCGCTGACTGGATATGCGACCTCCAAAGCGGCGCTGATGATGCTTCCGCGCCTGGTCGCTTCCCAATACGGTAAGCAAGGCATCCGTGGCAATGCAGTGCAGATCGGCCTCGCACCGCAGCACGAGATGCCCGCGCCACTGCTGGAAATCATGCGCGACAACCATTGCACGGCCGAACTGGGAACGCCAAGGCAGATTGCCGATGTGGTCGCGTTCCTGGCCTCTGATGAGTCCTCGTTCGTGACCGGTACAACGTTCGTCGCAGACGGTGGATTCAGTAGCCACACGCCTTCTCTCGTAGCCATGCGGGCCCTGTTTGAAAAGATGGGTCGAACAGGCATGTAAGGACTGATCGCCCGGCCCGCGTAACAAAGCCGGGCGCACCGTCGAACTTGACTTGAGACGTCGTCTGAGAGCGGCCTTTGTTCCGGGAATGTGCTGCATATACGGCAGGTTACGCGCACTGCCGCTTGGGTAGGCGCGAGCTTGCTCGAAAGCGGGGCTAGACGCGCCATTGGTTTCTATTTCTCGCCTGTTTGCGAGCAGCTCGTTCTATTAAATATATTGCACGTCGCTGCTCTACGACTCTTTTACCGTTGGTAAAACGGATGCCGCGTTGCCCGGTGACGTTTGTTGTTAGGGTGCTGCTCAGCGCCAAGATGTGGGCAACAGACAAACCTTTACCGTCTTGCTTGAATGCGATTTCTCTGGCTCTGCCGGGCGGTCAATCGCGTTCGCGTTGCCCTGTGTTGTGGCTCTAAACCGAACTCTTGCAAGCGGATTGCAGCGGCTTTTGCGTTGGGCAAATGTTGTTGGAGTCCGATAGGACCAACAAAGAATGAATAATAAAAATACAGATTTCGACGTCATCATCGTCGGCGGCGGCACGAACGGCTTGTCAGCGGGCTGCTATCTGGGGCTGGAAGGCAAGAAGGTACTGGTGCTTGAAGCCCTGGACAAAGTCGGCGGAATGGCTTCCTCGGGATACTTGATCCCCGAGGCGCCCCAGCATCTTGTCCATCCCTGTGCACTGGACATGATGTCGATGCGGGTTCACGCCCATGTTCCGAAGGAACTTGATCTCGAGCGGCACGGGTTTAGGTCGATAGAGCTGGCGCCGGGTTATGTCTACCTGCATCCGGACGGTACGTCGCTGATCTTCTGGCGAGACCGCAACAAAACTGCAGCGGAAATCAGACGCTACAGCGAAGCTGACGCAGCGGCGTTTCTCAAGTTCATGGACGTGATCGACATGTTTTTGGACATCGCGTTGCCGATGATGCGCGCAGACCCGGCCGAACTGAATCTGGGGGCCAAGTTCAAGGTCATCGGCTCTGCGCTGAAGAACCGCAAGCTCAAACCAGAGCTGATGGCACTGATGACCGGCTCGGCTCATCAGGCAGCTCGTGAACGCTTTGAGCATCCCGTGACGATATCGGCCATGTGCGCGTTGACCGGACTCGCGGGCGATATTAGTGCAGATGGCGGCGGCATCTATTACGCGTTGCTGGGCTTCCTTCATCGCTTTGGCGTCGGACGAGTACTGGGCGGCATGCAGCAGCTGAGCAACGCCATGCAGTCACGGCTCGAAGAGCTCGGTGGGCAAGTACTAATCAGCGCGTCGGTTGCCGAGATCGTCTCTGTTAGTGGGCAGATAAAGGGCGTGCGTTTGACGGACGGACGCGAATTCACCGCGCACGCAGTGATTGCCGGCTGTCATCCCAAGGTAGCGCTGGAAATGGTCAGTACCGGTGAGATCCCGTCCTACCTTTTGACACGTATCGCAATGGCCCCGGCCAACGCCAAAGGCTCGGGTCCGTTGAAAGTGGACGTCGCCTTGAGCGGGCAAATATCGGTGCCCAGGTTTGAAGCGGCCAGAGGCGACGGTGTCGACCTGCGCAACACCTGCCTGCTGATCGGCACCGAGGAGGCGGTACTGGAGAACTTCGCAGCGTGCATACGGGGTGAGGTACCGAAACTTCCCTACATCACCATGGCGGCTCCCAGCGCGGCGGATCCGTCCCAGGCACCCGCTGGCCAGGACGTTCTATATATCTATCCGCCAGTGATGCCGGTCGACCCCGTGGAAGGATGGGAAGCGATCAGAGAGCGTGTGGCCGATCAGGTCATCGATCAGACTTCGGAATATGTAGAAGGGATCAAGGGCCAGATCATCGGCCGTCGAATCGAAGCTGCCCCTGATTTCACTGCGCGTTTGAATACGGTGAATGGCTGCGTCGTACATATCGATACCACCACAATGCGCTCCAGTACCATGCGCCCAGCCCATGGGCTCGGTGGCAACACCTTGCCAGTGGCGGGACTGTACCTGGGCAGCGCCGGTATCCACCCGGGCGGGGGTGTAAACGGAATGGCCGGGCGCCTGGCTGCCAAACGCGTCGCCAAATATCTGGCCAAGGTAGGTAAATAGCGAAGCTGTCTCTTCGAAAAAGGCTGCGCGTCTTAACTCGCATGCCGGTTTCGCTGAATCGCTATCGGGGCGCCTGGTCTTCACGGCCAGACGCAACCGAGATACCCGCCAGGATGAAATCCGCAGAATGTTGCCGCCAGATCGCCATGCCCTCGGGTGAGGCGGTATCCAGTCCGGTCAGGGTAGACATCGAATAACGATTGGTGAACCAGCCGGTGGTGACTAGCGCCGCTGTGGCAAGAAGCAATCTTGGATTGATTCCGTTCTTGAAATCTCCCGTGGCGGCGCCGCGTTGGAGGATGGTATCGAGTTTGGCAATCAGCCCCGGCGCCATTTCAAGGAATCGGTTGCGCGGTGTTTCGTGGGCATCGTGGTAACGGATGCCCTCCAGTGCCAGTGCGCCGAGTAGCGGGTCGTGGCAGTACTGGTCGAAGAACCGGTTAAGCATCGCTCGCAACGCAGCGGGTGGCGTCAGCTGCTCGATTTCCAACGCTACCAGCTCGGACATGATGCTTTCAGACGATTCATCGAGCACCGCGACGAACAGGTTCTCCTTAGAGCCGTAGTAGTGATAGACAAGCTGCTTGGTGACCCCCGCTTCCTGCGCGATGGTTTCCACCCTCGCACCGCCAAGCCCTTTGCTGCCGAACTCGTTGCGCGCGGCAGCCAACAGTTTGTTCATCGTGTTGCGCTTGCCTGACTCGGCCGGCTCCGAACTCTTCACGTTCTTATTCTCCTTATAGTGACTGCCAGAGGCTGGGCGTTCGTTTGACCATGGGTCAAACGAATCGAAGGACGTATCGCGGCGAAGGCGCCTACCATCGATTGCAGTGCTCGTCCGGTGGTTCGGCTTGAAGCTGACCTGGGTGAGCAACTAGCCGCCTGGCTTCCGAATCGGACAGTTTTGGTGCGGTGAACAATAAAAACAAGAGACGCGTCATGCCATTCGACCCCCATCCGCCCAGTGATGACCGGAGCCTTCGCAATTCCAGGCGCATTGGGGACAGCAAAACCAGCTCAGTATGGTTTGCATGCTCGCGATCAGCTTGGCGATCTGCGCTGAACGTGCGCATCGCTGGCAGGAATGCCGGTGGATTGGAACGTATCGCACCGACTCGCTTCCCTACTGATTCGATGTAATTGGAGAGTTTTGATGAGCACCGAAAATACCGCGATGGATCTGGAAACCGCCTACTCGGCAGTATCCGAAATGTACCGCGGCGCGGATCTGGACATCCACGCCCTCAGCCGGGAGATGCGTCATAGCGCTCCCGTGTACGAGGGTGATTTCGTGGCTCAGTTTGGCGTGCCGACGAATGCCGGGATGCAGCAGGGCACGCGCCCTACGTTCGCCCTGTTCAAGTACAACGATGTGATGGCCGTACTGCGGGACGGGACCAGCTTCACCAGCGGATTCATCGCTGAAGGACTAGGCGCGTTCTTCGATGGCCTGATCCGACTCGAGTCAAGCGAGCCTCTACACGTGATCAGCGGTGCGCAGGTTCAATGCAAGTGATCTGGAACTGACCTCTTAGCATGCGTGTACTTCAGCAACAAGAATAACAAGAGGAACACATGAGAACCTTCAAGACCATTCCAGAACGCGGCGACTTCGGCTTTCAGCAGCTGGTGGGGCCGCACAAGGTGACCGGTGCCGCCATGGCCGGTACTCGCGGTTTTTTTGGGCTGCAGCTGAGCAAGAGCTCGCCGTTCGGATCTGTCCGTGACGAAGAGGGCAATATCTATTCCTTCGTCCGATCGCTGATGGCGCCAAACGGTACGCCGAACCCAACCAAGTTCTTCTACTTGAACAACCATGTGGACGGTAAGAACCTGCGCATGGATTTCGACAAGATGGCGCTGCAGGCCCTTACACCCATGCCAGTCCAGACCTTGGAAGGCGACACCGTGCGTTGGACGAACCAACCCGCAGAGCAAGGCAATCACTGGGAAATCACCGCCAATAGTGAACGATTAACCTGGAAGGAAGACGGGCTGTTTCAGCTCGAAGGTCGTTTGCTTACCGGGCTGCAGTGGTATCTGCCGGGCGTGGAGTGGGGCACGTTCTACGTTTCGCAGCTGTGGGATGTGGCTGGCGTGGTCGAGGGCCGGCCTGTAAAAGGCGCCATTGCACTCGATCAGTTTTACATGGCTGAAGGGGGCGCCATTCACTACAAAAAAGATCTGGTGGTGAATAACAACAAGCACGTCCTCTGGTGGTCCTTTGTCACGGTATACAAGGACGGCAGCTGGGATGCTGGCTCATTCATGGTGGGCCACGACCACCTCGGTTACGCGATTTTCAACAATGAAAAAGGTGAGGTGCGCGTCACCACTGATATTGAAGGCCAGACCGAACACAAGCACGGCAGCTATTTCCTCAAATCCGCGAAGATCGTCATCGAGGGCAGGGAAGAATGGGAGTTTCTGCCGGACGAGAAGGGCGAAATGATCGACTTCGTTGGCGGTTTTCCGGTTACCGCGCAGCAGGAAGGGCGCTGGCGTCGGGTGGGCGATAGCCGCGAGCCGTCGCACTGGCTTGGCTGGGGTGAGTCAGACCGACGCAACGGCTCGGCGCGCAACGTCCCTGGCGTGGATATCCGATAGCGAATCGGGTGGCTGCGGCGCATAAAGTATCGCGGCTTTCGTAAGAACAAAAATAAGAATGAGGAACGGCGATGAAATTCCGCGACAAAGTAGTGCTGATCACAGGCGCCGGCCGTGGCATGGGGCGCGCCATTGCCCTGGAATATGCCAAGCAGGGCGCCAAGATCGTGGTGTCGGCCCGGACAGCGAGATACGGCGAAGAAACCGTTGAACAGATCACCGCGCTGGGTGGCAGTGCCTGTTTGGTGGGGGGCGATATTGCTGATCGAACAGCGATAAAAGCGATGGTCGACGGCGGCGTGGAAGCATTCGGCGCACTGGATATCGTAGTGCATTGCGCTGCTGACGCCCCTCATGGACTCATCGCCGAGATGGCTGACGACAGCATCGATCGTCTCGTGCGCAGCAACGTCCAATCGCTATTTTGGCTGGCTAGGGATGCCGCGCCGCATCTTTCCAAAGCTAAGGACAAAGGCCGCCTCATTTTCATTTCTTCTGGCGAAGCCAACCGCAAATACACGCCGATGCTGATCGGTTATGGCTCGAGCAAGGCGTTCATGAACGCTTTCGCACGCGGTCTGGCGGTGGAGTTCGGACCGTTGAACATCCTGGTCAACGTGGTCGAGCCAGGCCTGATCGGCACTGATCGGATGACCGAAGCGCTGGGCGAAGATCTGCCCCATAAGCTGGCTGAGCATTTCCCGGTTGCGCGCCTCGGGCAGTCTCTGGACATCGCTAATGCCGTGCTGTTTCTGACCTCCAACGAGGCCTCCTACATAACCGGCGCTTCGCTGCTGGTGGACGGCGGCGCGACGATGGTCTCGCTGCCGATCGATGAAATACTCAAGGGGCACTAACCCAGTCAAGTATTCATCGTCCTCAGACTACGCCAGGAGTCTCGTCATGACACCGACAAGCGAAACAAATGAGTTTAGGCAAGGCTGGCGCATCGTGTTGCTCGGTCTGGTAGGCATATGCACCAGCATCACCGCCGCGTTGCTTTATGGCTTCGGCACAATGGTCATCCCGCTAGAACAGGCCTTCGGCTGGAGTCGGGGGGATCTACAGGCGTCGATCACATTCCTATTTGCTGGGGTAGCCATTTCCACACAATTGGTTGGTCCGTTGTACCGTCGCTTCGGGCTTCGACGAGTCGCCATCAGTTCCATCGTGCTGCAAATTATTGGCTATTTCGCGATCACCCAAATCGAGGGTTCGATCGGCTGGTTGTACCTGGCTTTTTTTCTGATGCCGATCGTGTGCGCGGGGACTATCGCGATCACCTGGACCCAGCTGGTCAATCTGTGGTTTGAGAGGAACCGGGGGCTGGCGTTGGCGGTCATTCTTTGCGGGACTGGGCTGATGGCGATGGTATTGCCCCCGCTGCTGGCGCGGCTCGTTTCGGAGTACGGCTGGAAGGCAGGTTTTTTCGCGCTGGGTGCGATGCCGCTATTGGCGACCTTGCCGCTGTCGCTGCTGTGGTTGCGCTTGCCCTCGAAGACTGTGGCCCGAAATCAGACTGCAGAGAATAAAAGCACTGAACTGCCCGGTATGTCATATAAGCAAGCCCTGCGCTCCGGAACCTACTGGGGTTTCAACGTTGCGTTGATTCTGTCGGTGTCGCTTACCGTCGGTATGGTCACCAACATGGTGCCGATGCTTCAAGGCACAGGTTTGAGCGCTCAGACGGCTGCTCAGGTCTTCGGAACCTTCGGCATCGCGATCATTGTCGGGCGGCTGCTGGTCGGCTATCTGCTAGACCGCTATTCGCCATCGCTCGTGGCTGCGATCAGCTTGGCCCTACCGGCGGTTGGCTGCGCCATCTTTCTGTTTTCCGATGGCCAGAACGTGCCGCTGTTGGTGCTGGCTACGCTGACCATAGGGGCGAGTGCCGGAGCTGAGTTCGACCTGGCGGCGTTCCTGATGGCGCGCTATTTCGGACTCAAGGACTACGCCCGCATATTCGGCCTGCACTTGGGGTTGATTACCGTTGTCTCAGGCATGGTGCCAATGCTTTTTGGTTACCTGTTCGAGCTTTATGACGGTTACTCCGCTGTGCTGACAAGCTGTCTGGTTTTCGCGATTGTTGGCCCGTCGATTTTGCTCTGGCTGAGGATGGAGCCGGCATATCGCGCCCGCCAACAGCAAACCGCCTGAGGCGACTGCCCGAACCTGAGCCATTACCGGCGGTATAGCTGCCTACATCGAAAAGAGGAAATCAAATGAGCGACGACGCAAAACAAGCTATCGAACGCTTCCTGCATGGCCAAGTGGAGTGCTGGAACAACGGCGACAAGGAAGGTTTTTTCGAGCATTACCGCAGCGTGACCCGCAGCGGTCTGAGTATTGAATTCGTGGGACGACCGCTGCCGACCGACTCTTGGGAAATCCTCGAAGGGATGTGGGCGCAGCAACAACCGCGCTGCCGCATCGAAGTCAGGGAAACCATCATCAACGGTGAAGAGGCCGCATGCTACCACTACAACGCAATGCGTGACGGTAATGGTGGTATCGAAACCATTGAGCTGTACCGCTTCGACGGCGGCAGGCTGTGGGTGCGTTATTTCATTAAGAACTGATATCAGCCGTGTAGAGGCTGATGAGCAAGCAAGAGGCGGGATGCCGCCCCTTGTCTGTGTTTTCCGCCAGGCTTGTTCAATTGGTTTCTGCCAACGCGATATTCAGGCTACATCCTTTTTGCGTAACGACCAGCACCCTTTTAGCAGCAGCAGCGGCAGGTACATAATCACGCGCAACCCTAGCAATTGAGCGGCTTGCCAGCAATCTTCCGGCTTGATCAGAAGGGTAGTGCTCATGGCGCCCATGACTTTGCCTTTGACTATCAATTTCTCGCCATCGCGGGAGATGGACTTGATATCCATCATTTCCACGCCTTCCTTGCTGAATATTTTCATCGTTTGAAGCGCTCCCCGACGAGATTACCGTCTCTCAGCGGTGATGCGTTGTCTGTGCCTCGCAGACACGGTGCGCGCATCTGGCAGGAGTGATTAGTCGGCGACGGTTCATGCTTGGACCAGTTTGTCGAAATCATAGTTATATTCTTCCAGCAATACGCGTGCGACGTTGCGGCCGGATGCTGCGGTTACTCCGCCGCCCGGGTGTGTACTGGCGCCTGCCATGTAGAGTCCCTCGACCGGCGACTTGTATTGGGCATAGCCAGGGGCTGGTCGGTTGCCGGCGATCTGCCAGGAGTATGAGCCGAAGTGCAGGATGTCGGCGCCGATCATGGCGTTGTTGTGGCGTTCGATGTCTAGCGGAGTCATCCAGGAAAAGCCGAGGATGTTGTCGTCGTCCATGTTGGTGGTGAGCTTGCGCAGGTCGTCGAGGAAAGAGTGGGCCACCTCTTTTCCGATGTCGTCCCAGCGCTGGGCACCTTCCTTGAGGTTGTAGGGGCAGAAGGCGTACATGTTGAGCACGCGACTGCCTTCAGGGGCGCGGGTCTTGTCGTAGGTGTCCTGGGTCACGTACGCGATGAAGTCGCGGCGCGGGATACCGTACTCCAGATCGCGGAAGGCCCGGGCGAACTCCTCTGGGTCGGAATGCGAGCGCTCCACCCAGAAGAAATCGTCCACCGCCGGGCCGACCTTGTAGCGCGGTGCCTCGCGCAGGGCGACGTGCATGTTGAACGGCTGGAAGCTGCTGTGCTTGAGGGTGCGGATTCGCTGCTCGAAACCTTCGGGTAATTCGCAGCCGGGGACCATGTCGGGGAACACCTGCTTTGCGTGCAGCGTGGAGATCACCCCCTGGCGGGCCAGGATCTCCTCGCCGCTCTCAAGGATTACGCCAATGACTTTGCCGCCCTCGATCTTAAATTGCTTGACCGGTGCTTCGGTCCGCACTTCGCCGCCATGATGCTCCAGGCACGCGCGCAGGGCGTCGGCAAAGGCGCCGGAGCCGCCGACCGGGATGCCTACACCATAGCGGTGCATCAGCGGCAGGATGATGTAAAAGCCGAAGCCGGTACCGTTATCGAACGGATTCATCATCGCCTCGGAGGCATAGCGGGCCAGGGCGATCTTGACCTTGTCGTTCTCGAACCATTCACTGATGTAGTCCCATGCGCTCATCGCCTGGGTGCGCATCAGTTCCTGGCCGACGAGGCTCTGCTCCATCATCAACGCCTGGTGCGAGGCGCTGGGCGGCGTATTGAACATGCCCATGACAAGCATGTCGAGGTTCTGAAATACCTGATGGTTGAAGCGACGATAGGCGTCGGCGTCGCGCTCGGAGAACTTGGCGATAGCCTGGCAGGTACGCTCCAGGTCGGTATAGAACTCCAGAGTGCTGCCGTCGTCGTAAAAGATCGCGGTCATCTTGTCCGGATTGATGTATGTAAGGCCGAACTTGGCTTTCAGTTCCAGTTCGTCGTTGCGCAGCAGCGGATTGGCTTGTAGCAGCGTATGTGCCACCGAGCAGACATCATGTTTGAAGCCGGGCACAGTCAGTTCGCGGGTCATGACCCCACCGCCGACCTTGTCATTCTTTTCCACCACGCACACGCTGCGCCCGGCCTTGGCCAGGTAGCAGGCGGCGACCAGGCCGTTGTGGCCGCCACCGGCGATGACGATGTCGTAGGTCTTGCTCATCTTCTTGTCCTTTTTCTGTCGATGTTGGTGTTGGATTCGCGCGCTCAGTCGTCGGGGTAGCGCTCCACGGGCATGACGCTGGGGCCAAGAATCGGTCCGACCCGCTCATGGCCCCAGACGCTCAGGTGCTCGGGGTTCAGCTCGAAGCCGTCGTGGTGCCAAGATTCCAGTTCGTGGATGCACTCAACCGCGAACCCGGACGGGCTGAAGTGGTAGAAGGAAACGTGCGGGTCCTGACAGTGCTGGCCGAGAGTCATCTGCATCGGCAACTCGCGCTGGCGCACGATGTCGTAGGTTTCGCCGAGGTCGCGCAGGCTCTTGACGAACAGGCCGATGTGCTGCACGCCCTTCATGCCGGGGGCATGGCCGAAGGCGATGTCGTGGCTGGTCTTGTCGTTCAGCTTGGCGCGGAAGAAGCCGGTACGGCCCTTGCCAGCGCCCGCACCGTGCCAGTGGAAGCCCATCAGCTCGATGAAGAAGGCTTCCAGTTCGGGACCGTAGTCCGGCGTCATCAGGACGATATGGCCGACGCCACGCTCGTCGGCGACGAAACCATCGTGAAGGCGGCCGGGAACGAACGAGCGCGGCGTCCATTTCTGTCCGTAGAAGAGTTCGTGCTGGTAGCCCGCCGGGCAGCGGAAGCGCACCAGTTCGCGCACCCCGCGTATCTCGCGCAAGGCGTCATCGCCGATTTCCAGGGCCACCCCGGCTGCGCGAAAGCGCGCCATGGCGGCGTCAAAGGCCTGCCGTCCGCGGGCTTCCCAGCCGATATAGGCGATGCGGTCGATGGGACCGGGGTGAAAGGCGATGCGGTGACGGCGGTCGTCGCTGCGCAGGTATAGTGAGTCGGGGTCGCCCCCCGGGGCGTTGCCCAGCCCCAGGCCGAGCACCTGCGGTGCGTACCCGCGCCAGGCGTCCAGGTTCGGGCTTTCGAAGCCCAGGTAGCCAATGCCGATGATGTCCATGCTGGCCTCGTGTCGTTGTCTTGAGCCGTCCCCTCCCAGCCTGCCCGGGAGGGCGCCTTGGCCTTTCCTACAGCGCGGTTTGGGCGTCCGCGTGGGCGAACATCGCGTTGATGTCGCCGGAGGTCACCGGCTTGCCTTTTTCGCGCTTGGGCGCAGCCCCACCCATGCCCAGTGCGGGCTCGATATTGACGTGCGTGGCCTGGGCGCGCAGCGCGCCGACCGTGCAGTTGTCCCGTCCGAGCAGGGAGAACGGGTCGTAGGAGAACTCACGCATGGCGTTGAGGTGGGTGACCTTGTGGATGGTCGCCTCGGGGAGCTTGCGCAGGCTTTCCCAAGCCACTTCCGGCGAATACGGCCAGGTGCAGTCGGAGTGTGGGTAGTCGCATTCCCAGGTAACCATGTCCTCGCCCACGTCCGGCAGGTTGCGCAAGCCGAAATCGTCTTCGATGAAGCAGGTGATGATGTGCTTGCGGAAGATATCGCTGGGCTTCTTGCCGCCGAAATCGGCATTGGTCCAAGCGTGGTGATGGCGGTGGGTGAAGTCGGCGCGTTCCAGCAGATAGGGAATCCAGCCGATGCCGCCTTCGGACAGGGCCATGCGCAGGTCCGGGAACTTGTTCCACATCGGCGCCCAAATCCAATCGGCCGCCGAGTTAGCGATGGAGATCGGCATGGAGGTGATCCAGGCGTCGATCGGCGACAGGTCGGAGGCGTGCTCGGCCTTGATGCCGGTGCCGATGTGGCAGCAGATCACCACCTGGTTATCGGCGCAGGCCCTCCACAGCGGATCCCAATAGTCGCTGTGAATCGAAGGGAAACCGTGCAGCACTGGATTGTCAGACAACGACAATGCATGTACACCAAGCTTCGCCATGCGCTGGACTTCGGCCGCGGCGGCCTGCATATCCCACCATGGCACCAGCATCAGCGGAATGAAGCGGCCCGGTGCGAAGTTGCACCAGTCGTGCAGATGCCAGTCGTTGTAAGCCTGGATCGCGGCCAGGGACACGGCGCGGTCTGGATGGTTCTGAAAGCGCTGGCCGGCGAAGCCGGGAAAGGTCGGAAAGCAGATCGAGCCGAGGATGCCGTTTGCGCTCATGTCGTCGACCCGGGCCTTGATGTCCCATGTGCCGCGGCGCATGTGCTCGTAGCCCAGCGGTTCCATGCCGTACTCCTCCTTGGGCCGGCCCACTACCGAGTTGAGGCCCATGTAGCCGGTGGCCTGGCCTTCAAATACCCAGACGTCGCGGCCGCCGTGCTGCTCGACATGCGGCTGACGCCCCTTGAAGCGCTCCGGCATGTGGCGGTCGAAGGCCCCGGCCGGTTCGATGGCGTGGTCGTCTACGCTGACGAGGATCATGTCTTCGAGTTTCATGCTTGTTGTTCTCCGTGGTTGGCCGCAGCGGCTGCAGCCTTAACCCCAGTCGGGCCGATCAAAGAAAAATGCCAAGGTTCGGGGTGCCGATCACCGCCTGATCTAGCAGGATTTCGCGCCGCGCCAGTTTCAGCTGGCCGTTCTCGCGGCGCAGGATGTCGTGGCGTTCGCAGGGGATCAGGTCGAAGTCGTCGAAGTCGAAGCGGCTGCGGGTCACCAGCAGGTAGCTCAGCACTTTGTATTCGTCGGCCTTGTCGGTGCCGAACACGCGGACGTTGCTGACCAGGCGCCTGGTGCGCGAGGGCGGGTCCTCGCCCCAGGCGCTGCGGGTGTCGGTGATGCGCATGATGCGCACCATCAACGAACCATGACTCTCGTGCAGATGCTGGACGTTGCGCACTACGGTCTGCTGTTGCTGGCGGTTGGGACGGGTGAGGCGCAGCGGTGCGTTGTACTCGATATCCAGAGTCAGGATTTCGCTCCACTGCTTGAGTTGCAGGGTGTCCAGCAGCTCCGCTTCGTCGTAAAGAAAGTCGACGATTTCGCTATGGAGGGGGCTGCCGCTGGCGATGCGCTTGCTGCGATCGGTTGACGGTAGGGGTGTGGGGGCAAGCAGGGTTTGTAAGTCGTTCATGGCGATCTCCGTGAGGCTGTGCGTGCAGTCGGCC
>JAHJOS010000387.1 GCA_018820005.1 Alphaproteobacteria bacterium
CCGGATCGCGGCGACATTATCCTCGCTAACCTCAAGGAACATGCGCCGCGCCGGGCTCATCAGCAGATCTGCGAAAACCGCTGCCATCAGCGCCTGGCCAATGCGTTTGCCGCGCCATTTGGGGTCGACTGCAATGGTCAGCAATTCGCTCTCGTCCGCGGCAATCCGCACCAGGGCAAACCCGGCGATCCGCCGCTTGGCGTCGCAGGCCACATAGACCGGTGTATCGCGTTCACTGAGGAAACTGGCAAATTCCCCGCTCGACCAGCCCCGGTAAAACCCCTTGGCGTGAATGCGGGCCAGATCGTCGGCATCCTTGGTCTGGCCCGGTTCGATGTGCAGTCCCGCCGGGGCCATCCACAGCTTGATCACGCGCCCGTCCTTTCAATGCGCCCCGCCGTCTGCGGCTTGGCATCGGCATCACGCACATAGCTGGCCTCGGGCCTGTGGCTTGCCGGATCGGCCGTGGCGCCATAGCGCGCCACCAGGCCAATATCGACGAAAGGCAGGCCGATCAGGGTTGTCTCGGGCGGAACGGCCGCCTGAGCCAGCGCCATCGGCACGATATCGGGTGGCGTCAGCGCATCGCCGGGGCCGGCAAAAATCTGGAAATAGGCCTCGCCCCGCCGCGCATCGAGCAGCACCGTCGAGGGGCCTGCAACCGAAAGCGACAGTGCCAATAGGCTTGGCACGCCGATCACCGCAATGCCGCGCGCCAGACCGATGCCCCGCGCCGCGCTCAGCCCGATTCGCAGCCCGGTGAACGAGCCCGGCCCGGTCGTCGTCACCACCCGGCCCAGATCGGAATAGCCCACGCCATTGCGCGCCAACAGCGTCGCGATGCGATCAAAGATCGCCTCGGCCTGTCCGGTGGCCATGTCCTCGCTCGACACATCAACACGCCCATCGGCCAGCAGCAGCGCCAGTTGCAGCTTTGGCGCGGCCGTATCGATCGCCAGGACCAGCGGCATGGCCACGCTCACGACCCCTTGGCCAGATTGCGGCTGCGCGACGCTTCGGCCTCGGCGCGTTTGCGGGCACGGGCGACGCTGGCAGCCTGTGCGGCGGCATCGCCCAAATGGGCGCCGCCGCGTTTTTCGGCCAGTTCCATCTGCTTTTGCCGCTCCAGGGCCGCGGCATGCTTGTCGGCGTCATCCACGCAATAGGGGCAGCTCACCCCTTCGTGGTAATGCGCGTCGGCCCGGTCCGCTGCGGTCAGCGGATGCCGGCACGCCCGGCACAGCGTTGCATCGCCTTCCACCAGGCCATGGCCAACCGACACCCGCTCATCAAACACAAAGCACTCCCCGGCAAACCGGCTCTCGGCCTCGGGCACCACCTCGAGATATTTCAATATTCCACCCTTGAGGTGGAACACTTCCTCGAACCCCTGGCTGAGCAGATAGCTCGAAGCCTTCTCGCAGCGGATGCCGCCGGTGCAGAACATGGCCACCTTCTTGTCCCGCTTGGGGTCGAGATTGTTCGCCACATAGTCCTTGAACTCGGTGAAATTGGCGGTGTGCGGGTCGAGCGCCCGGCTGAACGTGCCCAGGCCCACCTCATAGTCATTGCGCGTATCGACCAGCACCACGTCGTTGCGCTCGATCAGCCCGTTCCAGTCGGCGGGCTCGACATAGGTACCGACCGCCTTGGATGGATTGGCCTCGGGTGCCCGCAGCGTCACGATCTCGGGCTTGAGTCGCACCTTCATGCGCAGGAACGGCATCTCGCTGGCGCCGGAATATTTCACCTCCGCGCCAATGAGCCGAGTGCCGAAAGGCCCGGAGACGAAGAGGAATTGGGCCAGGGCCTCAATCGCATCGGGGCTGCCGGCAACGGTGCCATTGATCCCCTCGGGCGCCAGGATCAGGGTGCCCTTGATGCCGCTGCCGCAGCAGATTTCGGCCAGCGGCTTTTGCAGCGCCTCGGCATCGGGCAGGTCGGCAAATTTATAGAGCGCCATCACCTTGTATGGCAGATGGGCTTGGTGCAGATTGTTGGCCATGTCACTGTTCGGGCGGTTCATCGGCTCGCTCATATCATTGGCCGCGCCCGCGGCCAAATCGAGAAATGATCTGGCCCCCTTCGCCGACGGCACAATGCCAATACGATCTTTATGGAGCCTACCATGACCTATCGGGCCGATCCGGCACGCTATGATACCATGCAATATCGTCGTTCGGGCCGCTCGGGTCTCAAGCTCCCCGTGGTCAGCCTCGGCCTCTGGCAGAATTTTGGCGGCACGCGTGACTACCCCTCCGCGCTCGAAATCCTTGCCCATGCCTTTGACGCCGGCGTCACCCATTTCGATCTCGCCAACAATTACGGCCCACCCGCCGGCTCGTCCGAAGAGCTGTTCGGCCAGGTCATGGCTCGCGATTTCCGCCCCTATCGCGATGAGCTGATCATCTCGACCAAGGCCGGCTACACCATGTGGCCCGGCCCCTATGGCGATTTCGGCAGCCGCAAATATCTGCTCGCCAGTCTCGACCAATCGCTCCAGCGCATGGGTCTGGACTATGTCGATATCTTTTATTCCCACCGCTATGACGCCGAGACCCCGCTCGAAGAGACCATGGGCGCGCTGGCCCATGCGGTGCGCAGCGGCAAGGCGCTCTATGTCGGCATCTCCAGCTATCCCGAGGCGCAGACGCGCGAAGCCTATGCCATCCTTAAGGATATGGGCGTGGCCACCACCATCCACCAGCCGTCCTATTCCATGATCAACCGCTGGATCGAAAACGATCGCACCATCGATGCCTGCGGCGATCTGGGCATCGGCATGATCGCCTTTTCCCCGCTGGCCCAGGGCGTGCTCTCGGGCAAATACAACACCGGCGGCGTCGAAGGCTCCCGCGGCGACAATCCCAATGGCACGCTGCGCGCCAGCCATATCGAGCCGCGCGTGCTCGATGCCGTCGACAAACTCGGCGCCATCGCCAAATCCCGTGGCCAGTCCATGGTGCAGCTGGCGCTCAGCTGGGTGCTGCGTCGGCCCGAAATGACCTCGGCGCTCATCGGCGTGCGCACGCTCGAGCAGCTCAAGGATAATCTCGGCGTGCTCAACAACCTCAGCCTCTCGGGCGAAGAGATCGCCGCCATCGACGAGGCCACCAAGGACGGCCAGATGGAACTCCATCCCCGCCCCTCCGGCTGGCTGCGCTAAGCATGGCCATCACGCGCGACCGCCTGATCGACCTGATCGGCCTCGACGAACCAGCCATCGCGCTGGTCTCGGCCACCACCGTCGAGCATGCCGATTATGCCGTCGAGACCCTCACCCTGCGCATCGGCGACACCGATGTGCGGGGCCTGCTCACCCGGCCGCTCAAGCCCACGGGTCGCCTGCCGGCGATCCTTTATGCCCATTCCCATGGCGGCGGCTATGCCATCGGCGCCGCCGAACTGCTCGATGGGCGCGAATATCTGCTCAATCCGCTCGGCCCGGTCTTTGCCCGCGCCGGCTATGTCACGCTCTGCATCGACATGCCGGTGTTTGGCCTTCGCTCCAACGTCAGCGAATCTGCCGCCACCAAGGCGCTGCTGTGGATGGGCCAGTCGCTGTTCGGCCAGATGCTGAGCGAAGAGGCCGCCGCGCTGAGCTATCTGGCCAGCCGCCCCGATGTCGATCCCGAGCGCCTGGGCGCCTATGGCATCTCCATGGGTTCGACCCTGAGCTATTGGCTGGCCGCCATGGACACCCGCATCAAGGCGGTGGTCCACCTCTGCTGCTTTGCCGATCAGCGCACCATGATCAAACTGGGCGCCCATGATGGCCATGGCATCTATATGATGGTCCCGGGCCTGCTCGCCGAAGCCGACGCCGGCAGCATTGCCGGGCTCATCGCCCCGCGCCCGCAA
>JAHJOS010000388.1 GCA_018820005.1 Alphaproteobacteria bacterium
CGCCTGCCCAAGGAGCTCTCGGGCGGCCAGCGGCAGCGCGTCGCCATCGGTCGTGCCATCGTGCGCAATCCGCAGGTCTTCCTGTTCGACGAACCCCTCAGCAACCTCGACGCCGAGCTGCGCGTGCATATGCGCATCGAGATCGCCCGGCTGCACAAGGAGCTGCAGACCACCATCATCTATGTGACGCACGATCAGGTGGAGGCCATGACGCTGGCCGATACCATCGTGGTGCTGCGCGATGGCATTATCGAGCAGGTCGGCAAGCCGCTCGACCTCTATGACAATCCGGCCAATCTGTTCGTGGCCGGCTTCATCGGCTCGCCCCAGATGAATTTCATGGCCGGCGTCGTTTCGGCGGCTGGCAATGGCTCGGTCAGCGTCGAGCTGACCAATCAGGGCAAGGCGCAGGTCACCCTGCCCCTGAGCGGCCCTGCCCCCGCCATTGGCTCGGGCGTGACTGTGGGCGTGCGCCCCCGAACACTTCGGCGCAGCCGGAGCCGGCGGCGCCGACATCAGTGTCAACATCGACGTCGCCGAGCATCTGGGATCGACCAGCTATATCTACGCCAATACCCAGACGGGCGAGCAGATCATCATCGAGCGCGAAGAGTCCCGCAACGAACTCGACCGCGAGAGCATCACGGTGTCGGTCGATACCGCCAAGGCCTATCTCTTCGCCGCCACGGGCGAGCGGCTGCGGTAACACGCCCAAATCCCTTCCGATCGCGCGTTCGCCCCCAACGCGGGATGACGCGCGATCAAACACGAAACAAGGCCACAACCGGCGCCCAGACGATTGCCTGGTCGCTTTGTACTGATAGGAAAGCAAAATGACTTCGAAAATTCGTTGGGGCATCATTGGGCCCGGCAGCATCGCCAAGGCGTTTTTCGGCGGCGTCAACGGGTCCCAGCATGGCGTCATCGCTGCCATTGCCACACGCGATCCAAGCAAGCCGAACCTGGCCACCGATTTCCCCGGCATCCGCGTCGTCAAAGGCTATGACGCCCTGCTGGCCGATCCCGAGATCGATGCCGTCTATATCGCCGTGCCGCACACCGGCCACGCCGAATGGGCAATCAAGGCCGCCCAGGCCGGCAAGCATGTGCTGGTGGAAAAGCCCTTTGCCCTCTCGGCCCACGAAATCAGCGCAGTGCTGCACGCCCATAAGAAGGCCGGGACTTTTGCTGGCGAAGCCTTCATGTATCGCCTGCATCCCCAGACCGCCAAGCTGCTCGAGCTGATCAAGTCCGGCGTCATCGGCGAAGTCCGCATGATCCAGTCCAGCTTCGGCTTCTCGATGGGCAAGTTCCAGCCCGGCCATCGCCTGTTCGCCTCCGAGCTCGCTGGCGGCGGCATTCTCGACGTTGGCGGCTATCCGGTTTCGATGTCCCGCCTGATCGCTGGCGCCGCCCTCGGCAAGCCCTTTGCCGACCCGATCAAGGTCGCCGGCACCGCCAAGCTCAATGCCGAAGGCACTGACGATTGGGCTGCCGCTGTCCTCACCTTCGAGAACGGCATTGTCGCCCAGGTGTCCTGCGCCGTGATGGCGAACCTCGACAACGTGCTGCGCATTCATGGCTCGGACGGCCGCATCGAAGTGCCTGATTTCTGGTTCGCCGGTGGCGACCGCACCCTGGGTCTGGGCAAGATCGACATCATCAAGAATGGCAAGACCGAGACGATCAGCGTGGGCGAACAGCGCCACGTCTATTCCTTCGAGGCCGATGCCGCCGCCGAGGCGATCCTGGCCGGTCGTCAGGAACTGTCCGCCCCCGGCATGAGCTGGGACGACAGCCTGGGCAATGCCCGCGTGCTCGACAAGTGGCGCAAGGATGCCGGCATCGAATATTCGGTCGAAACCGCTGCCAAGCGCGTCACCACGCTGGACAACCGCAAGCTGGGCGCCAACACCGGCGTCATCCCCAAGCGCTCCATTCCGGGCCTTGCCAAGCAGGCCTCGGCCGTGGCCCTGGGCTTTGAGGATTTCACCACCTTTGCCTCGGGCGCGATCCTGCTCGATGCGTTCTGGGAAAAAGGCGGCAATATCTTTGACACCGCCTTTGTCTATGGCGGCGGCTATACCGAAAAGCTGTTCGGCCAGTGGCACAAAAACCGCGGCACACGCGAAGGCGCCGTGCTGATCGGCAAGGGCGCGCATAGCCCGCTGTGCTACCCCGACGTCATCGGCAAGCAGCTCACCCAGTCGCTCGATCGCCTGCAGACCGACTATGTCGACGTCTATTTCATGCACCGCGACAACACCGATGTGCCGGTGGGCGAATTCGTCGACGCCATGGATGCCGAGGTCAAGAAGGGCCGCATCCGCGGGCCCTTCGGTGGGTCGAACTGGACCAAGGAGCGCTTCGACGAGGCCGTGGCCTATGCCGAACGCACCGGCAAGACCAAGCCACAGGCCCTCTCGAACAACTTCGCCCTCAGCGAAATGCTGGTGCCGATCTGGGATGGCTGCGTCACCGCCTCCACCGACGATTGGAAGGCCTGGCTCAAGGCCCGTCAGGTCACCAATTTCTCCTGGTCCAGCCAGGGCCGCGGCTTCTTTACCGACCGCGCCGGTCGCGACAAGCTCGATAACGAAGAGCTGGTCCGTTGCTGGTACAATGACAAGAACTTCGCCCGTCGCGACCGCGCCATCGAGCTGGCCAAGCAGCTCGGCCAGAACCCGATCCACATCGCCCTGGCCTTCGTGCTGGAACAGGATTTCCCCTCCATCCCGCTCATCGGGCCGCGCACGCTGGGCGAACTCGACGACAGCCTCAAGACCTTCGACTTCAAGCTGACGCCCGAGCAGGTGGCCTGGCTCGACCGCGGCTAGAGGCTGGTGGAACGCTGAAAAGGAAGAGGGCCCCGGTGGGGCCCTTTTTTATGCCTTTGGGCGACGAAGTCGCTGTTGGAGGACGAGCAGCTTTTGGTCATCTCC
>JAHJOS010000389.1 GCA_018820005.1 Alphaproteobacteria bacterium
CATCAGGGGGAGGTGCCTGACGGTGGGCGGGGCGCGATCTGGTCAAGACCACCGCGCTTCATCTCTCCTCTATGGGAGAGGTAGGCAGGGGGTGGTGGGAGTTGCAATGAACCTGAAATCCCTCGCCGACCCTTCGGTCTACTATTCCGTCACCGCTGCCATTCTGGCTTTCGGGCTTGATCGGGCCCAAAAGGCGTTCCAGGTCTCGTCCGAGTGCATCGCCATCGGCGCTGCGCCCTGCGTAGAGATCTTTACCAGCTATGTACCCTTCGCCATGACCGGCTGGCGCGGCGGCGAAGTGGTCAAGGTCACTGACTTCTTTGACTATGTGCTGGTGTGGAACACCGGCATTTCCTATGGCCTGCTCGGCGGCCTGCCGGTGTGGGGCCTGGGCATGATCATGCTGGTGGCCATCGTGGCGCTGGCCATCTGGTGGGTGCGTGCCGATTCCGGGCTCATCCGCATGGGCTTGGCGCTGTGCATCGGCGGCGCGCTGTCCAATGCGCTGGACCGGCTGATCTATGGCGCGGTGGCCGATTTCTTCCATCTGCACTGGGGCACCTGGTCATTCTACATCTTCAATATCGCCGATGTGGCCATTACCATCGGCGTGATCCTGCTGATCGCCGACATGATCGGCCTGGGCCGGCGGCAAAAAGCGACCAATTGAGGCACGATGACACGGTGCAGCCTGAATCTGGTCTTACCTCGCACAATGCGCTATAAGCGCCTCCGATATCTTGAAGGACCTTGCATGCGTATTGGATTGATCGGGCAGCACACTGCTCATCGGGCGGCTTCGAAGGCCGGCTTGGCTGCGCTTGGTCTAGTGCTGGCGTTGGCGCTTGTTGCCTGTACAACGGTGGAGGGTACAAACGCCCTGACCGATCCGGGCACCTTCGAGCGCGAAGTGCTCAACACGACCGCCCGTGGCGTCGGGTTGATTCCGGGCGAAACGCCCAAGGAAGACCTGACCCAGGCGCGCGCGCCACTAGCGCTGCCGAAGTCCGGACAGGCGCTGCCAGCGCCGACGGTCGAGGTTGCTGCTGCCCAACTGCCCAAGGACAGCGACAGCGTTCAGATCGATGCCAGCAATCTCACTGAGGCAGACATGCAGCGCCTGCGCAATGCACGCGTCGTGGACCTTCGCTCGGTATCGGGACGTCCGCTGACGGAAGAAGAAACCCGGGCCTTGACGGCGCGTATGCGCGCAGCCAACATGGCCGTTACGGTCAACAACGCCAAGCGCCCCCTCTACATGCCGCCTGATGAGTATTTCACGCGCGTCGGCAATGCTGATCTGGTTTGTGCGGCACCAAACGGCACTTTGGTTTCCCTCAAGGACCCGCAATGTCCCGAAGCTGTGCGCAAGGCTCTGCAACGCCAGGGTGGGCTCTCAACGCCATCGGGCATGAGCAACGGCCTGGGGTTGACCCCGTCTGAAATCAAGAACTGATCGACGAGACCTTTTCGTTGAAACCAAGCGGTCGGATGTTCCGGCCGCTTTCTCCTTTCTGCGCCGCCCAAATGGGTCCCGCATGACATGAAAGCACGCCAAAATGCGCGAACTGAACGACGCCTCCCCCTCCAAGCCCGATACCGGCGACCGTCTCGCCAAGGTTATCGCCCGCTCCGGGCTCTGCTCCCGGCGTGATGCCGAAGTCTGGATCACCGAAGGCCGCGTGGTGGTCAACGGCAAGAAAGTCCTGACGCCCGCCTTTAACGTAACCGATCGCGACAAGATCATGGTCGATGGCGCCCCGCTGGCGGCCCGTCAGGGTACCCGCGTCTGGCTCTATCACAAGCCTGCAGGCCTGGTGGTCACCGAGAAGGACCCCGAGGGTCGCGATACCATCTTTGAACACCTCGAAACCCACGGTCTGCCGCGCGTCGTCACTGTCGGTCGTCTCGATATCAACACCGAAGGTCTGCTGCTGCTCACCAATGATGGCGGCCTCAAGCGCGTGCTCGAACTGCCTGCCACCGGCTGGCTGAGGCGCTATCGCGTGCGCGCCCACGGCAATGTCACCCAGGCTGCGCTCGACAAGCTCAAGGACGGCATCGAGATCGACGGCATCAAATATGGCGCGATCGAAGCCACGCTTGAGCGTGAGCAGGGCGCCAATGTCTGGCTGGTGCTGGCACTGCGCGAAGGCAAGAACCGCGAAGTCAAGAACGTGCTGGGAGCCCTCGGCCTTGAAGTCAACCGCCTGATCCGCGTCAGCTATGGTCCATTCCAGCTGGGCGATATTCCCGTTGGTGGCATCGAAACCATCAAGGCCAAGATGCTGCGCGACCAGCTCGGCAAGAAGCTGGCCGATGCCGCCGATGTCGATTTCGACAGCGAAATGCCTGAAGCCAACGCGCTGGAAGGCAAGCCCACGCGCGACCGGCTCACGGGCCGTGGCACCAACACTGTTGAGATCGCACGTCAGCGCTTCCGCTTCACCGATGGTGCCGAGCAGACGGAAGAAGAGCGCCGCGCCGAACGCCCCCGCCAGGATCGCCCTGGTCGCTTCGATAGCCGCAAGCCCATGGGCAAGCGCCTCGATCCGCGCGACGAAGAAGAAGCCCCGCCTGCCCGGCATATCCATTTTGATGAAGACGGCCGCGCGCCGGAGGAATTTGTGAAAAAGAATCTTGGCAAGGGCCCGGCCTGGCGCGACCCTGACGACCAGCCTGCTGCCACCTATGGCAAGAAGGCGCCCCGACCCACGGGCGGGAAGCCTGGCGACAAGAAGCCTTTCGGTGACAAGAAGAGCTTTGGCGACAAAAAGCCCTACGGTGACAAGAAGCCATATGGCGACAAGCCAGCCTTCGCCGGCAAGAAACCCTATGGCGACAAACCCGCCTTTGCTGGGGATCGCAAGCCCTATGGCGACAAGCCGGTTTATGCCGACAAAAAGCCCTATGGCGACAAGCCACGCGGCCCCCGTCGTGAAGATGGCGATCGTCCCGCGCGCCCCTATGGTGATCGTCCGGCCGGCGCCCGTCCGACCGGTGGTCGTCCGTCGGCCGAGCGGCCTGCTCGCGATTTTGGTGAACGCCCGCAGCGCAGCTTTGGTGAACGTCCTGCCCGCAGCTTCGAGCCGCGGACGCGGCCAGAGGGCGGTTCGCGCCCACCGCGGGATCGTGAATTCACCGGTACGCCGCGCGGCCCACGTCGGGGTGACGCTCCCGCCGGTGAGCGTCCGGCGCGCAGCTTCGAGCCACGGGTGCGCCCCGATAGCGAACGCGGTGCAGGCGCTGCGTTCAAGGGTGAGGCCAAGCGCCCCGGTCGCAATTTTTCCGACAAACCCGTAAGAGCCTACCGCCCAGAGGGTGATCGTCCTGTCTTTGCCGACCGCGCAGATCGTCCGTCCTATTCTGATCGCCCCGCGCGTTCGGAGCCGCGCCCCGATCGCGCCTCGCGTCCCGGCCGTGACAATCTTGGTTCTGAGGCCAAGACCTATGGCAAACCCCGCACTCGTCCCGATGGTAAGCCGCACCCCAAGCGTGATGGCGCGGCGCCCCAGCGGGGTCCAAAGCCCGGTGGTCGTTCCTTTGGTGGCCCCGGTGGTCGTCCAGCCGGCGGTACAGGTCGCCCTGCAGGCGGCGGTCGTCCATCCTCGGGCGGTCGCCCGTCGGGTGGCGCTGGTCGTCCCAGCGGTCCGCGTCGCCCCAAGGCCTAAGCGATGCGGATCGTTGCCGGCAAGTTCAAGGGCAAGCAACTGATCTCCCCGTCGGACGATACCATTCGTCCGACGGCAGATCGCGTCCGCGAATCCATGTTCAATATCCTGGCGTCACGCCTGGGTCCCGTGTTTGACGGGTTGCGCGTGCTCGACCTGTTTGCTGGCACTGGTGCGCTGGGCTTTGAGGCCCTGTCGCGCGGCGCTGCCCATGCCACATTCGTTGATATGGGCGCAGAAGCGCGTGGCCTTGTTCGCGATCATATTGAAGCCTTCGGCGTTGGCGGCAACACCAAGCTGCTGCGGCGCGACGCCACCGATCTGGGCCCGACCGGCACGTTCGGCAAGTTTGATCTGGTCTTTCTCGACCCGCCCTATGGCCAGGGGCTGGGTGAACTTGCGCTCGCTGGCCTTGCCAAGGGCGGCTGGCTGGCCCCTGGGGCTACGCTGGTATTTGAGGAAAGCGCGACCGCCGAGGTGGTCATCCCCGACGCGTTCACGCTTGACGACCGCCGCGTCTATGGCACCGCAGCCGTGCACTTTCTGAGTTTTGGCGAAGCTGTTTCCGACTAGGCTGCCGCCAGGCATTCGGCGCACTTGCCCCGGATTTCCATGGTCGTCCGCTCGACGGTAAAGCCCTTGGCCTCGGCCCAGTCGCCGAGGCGCTCCTCAATCGTTGCATCGGCAAACTCATCGACCTTGCCGCAGTTGGCGCAGATGGCGAAGGCGATC
>JAHJOS010000390.1 GCA_018820005.1 Alphaproteobacteria bacterium
GCGCCCCCGCCGCGATCATCGCGTCGGCCAGCGCCTCGGCATCGACAAAGCTCGGCAGTGGCAGCCACAGGTCCCCGAGCGCAAAGCTCTTGCCATCCACGGGCAGCACGCGGATCGCCGCGCCCGTGCGCACATCGGGGTCGTCGGCCAGATAGACATGGGCCGCAAACGAAATCACCACCGAATGCTCGCCCGCCTCATAGGGCACGTCCACCGGGTCGGTTGCCTGGCCGGTGAGAAACACAAAGGGCGTGCCGTCGGGTGCGACGCTCAGGATCAGATCCCACGATCCATCCGGCGTCGCCTTGTAGATGCCGTCGCTCAGGCACACGGTCTGCCATACCGTGTCGATCCAGGGGTGCGGCGAGGTCCGGTTGGTGTGTTTCTGGCTCATCGGCGCGCTGCCTCCGTTTCTGTGCCATCCCCAGGCACCCAGCCAAGTGTCCTGGCCCCGGCCAGGATCTTGCCCAGCGTATTCCAATTGCGCGCCGTTCCCACCGCCCCGACGCATTTTTCCATGAACGCCAGCTTGAGCGGGCTTTGGCTGACCTGCGTCGAAAAATCGATCACCAGTTCCCCGCCCACCACCAGCGCCTGCTCCACCGTTGCCCGCGCAGCAATCAGCGGCACAGCGGTGTGGGGCAGGGACCCGTCAAAGACGTGCACCAGCACGCGGTCGGGCCGCTCCTGCATCGCTGGCAACCCCATCCCCTCGCTCCACACAAGCTGCAACTGCTCGGGCCGACGCAGCACCACTGGCCGTTCCAGCCCCCGTCGTGCCATCTCATCAACGAAACAGGCCGCAATCGCCTCCGGTGTCTGCTCCGAACGCACCACGAAATTGCCCGTCGCCAGCACCGACAGCGCTTCGCCGATCCCGGCAGCCATGACCGCCGTCGCCAGCGCCTTCATGGTGACCAGATGGTGCGTCGCCCCGCCGATGCCGCGGATCAGCACAATGTGATAGCCATCCATCGCCGTGCCGCCCTTCCTCTGGCCTTGCCGCGTCCAGCCGCCTGGTCCACCGCCCCGATTCGATACCCCATGACCCGCCATCTTGGACGCACCATTGGGTGGGCTCAAGACGGCCCCGGACAGCCCAGCGTCTTCGCCATGGCTAAGGGCAGGTCGCGCGACAGTCCACGCGCTGCTTGGCGCTGTCACAGTCGCCGGTCCGGCCCGGTTTGACGGCTCATGCACATCAATTTGCAATCTCCCGGTAGCGTGCTAAACGTGCGCCCAATTCGAACGCGATCTTTAGGCAGGCTATGGCGCAGGACAATATTTTCCGCGAAGTTGATGAGGAGCTGCGCAGCGACCGCATGCGCACCCTGTGGCGTCGCTTTGCCCCCTATGTCATCGGCGCTGCTATTGGCGTTGTGGCCATCGTTGCCGTCAACGAAGGCTGGTCCTGGTACAATGCCCACAACGCCGCCCAGTCCTCGGATGAACTCTATGCGGCGTTCGATCTGATTGACGGTGGTGATCTGGCCGCCGCACAGACCCAGCTCGATACGCTGATTGCCGATGGCACGGGCGCCTATCCGACCCTGGCCGAGTTCCGCAAGGCCGGTGTGCTGGCGCGCGACGGCAAGGTAACCGAAGCTGTCGCAGCCTATGACGCGCTGGCCAATGGCCAGTCCAATACGCATTTGCGTGAACTCGCTCTGGTGCTTGCCGGCAATCTGCTGATCGATTCCGGGTCCTTGCAGGATGTGGAAAGCCGTGTCGGCAGCGTTGCCGCTGAAGGCAGCCCGCTGCGCAATGCTGCGCGCGAGACCCTGGGCCTGGCCCAGTACAAGGCTGGCGATCTCACCGCGGCGCAGGCCAGCTTCCAGGCCGTCATCGACGACGCCATGACCCAGAGCAGCACCCGCACCCGCATGGGTTACTATCTTGCGCAGCTGCTCTCGGAAGGCGTTGATGCCAAGGCAGCCAACGCCGATGCGGCCGCCACGGCCATCGATGAAATCGTTCAGGATGCTGCGCCAGCCGCTCCTGCCAGCGACGAACCGGTAATGGCTGCCCCCGGCACGGAAGCGCCCGCGGCAGAGACAGCGCCTGCGGCAGAGGCGCAGCCTGCGGCAGAGGCAGCGCCCGCACCGGCTGCTGAACCGGCGCCCGCTGCCGAGACTACGCCCACACAAACTGCGCCGGCGTCTGCTGCCCAGACGCCTGCCGCAACCACCCCATCCGAGCCGGCCGCGCAATAGCGGCCGCTCCCCTTCGCCTGATCGGAACACAAACGCATGACCGTCACCGTCGCCATTGTCGGTCGTCCCAACGTCGGTAAGTCCACGCTCTTTAACCGGCTGGTTGGTCGCAAGATCGCCATCGTGGATGATACCCCCGGCGTTACCCGCGATCGCCGCGAAGCCGAAGGTCGCATTGCCGATCTGACGTTCCGCATTCTCGATACCGCCGGCTATGAGGATGTCACCGATGGCAGCCTCGAAGACCGCATGCGCCAGCAGACCGAACTGGCCATCCGCGAAGCCGATGTGATCCTGTTCATGATCGACGCCCGTGCCGGTGTCGTGCCGCTCGATCAGCGTTTTGCCCAAGTGCTGCGCAAGGCCGGCAAGACCGTGCATCTGGTTGGCAACAAGGCCGAAAGCGGCGCTGCCGAAGCCGGCCTGGTCGAAGCCTTCAAGCTCGGTTTCGGCGAAGCCATCGCCCTGTCGGCTGAACATGGTCTTGGTCTGGCTGAGCTCTACTCCATCGTCTCTGACGCCATCGACCGCGCTGCCGCCATCAAGGAAGCGAGCAAGGACGCTAGCGACGAAGTGGCCGACGATATCGATGTCATGCCCGCCGTTGATGTCGACATCACCGAGGACATGCTCGAAGGCGAGGGCGACGAAGCCACGCTGCGCTGGAACCCCAATCGCTATCTCAACGTCGCCATCGTTGGCCGTCCCAATGCCGGCAAATCCACGCTGATCAACCGCATGGTCGGTGAAGATCGCGTGCTCGTCGGTCCCGAAGCCGGCATCACCCGCGATTCCATTCTCGTTCCCTGGGAATGGGAAGGCCGCGTCATAAATCTGGTCGATACCGCCGGCATCCGCCGCCGCGCGCGCGTTACCGAAAAGCTGGAAAAGCTCGCCGTCGGCGATAGCCTGCGCTCCATCCAGTATGCCGAAGTCGTCGTGCTGATGCTCGACGCCACCGTGCCGTTTGAAAAGCAGGATCTGGCCCTGGCCGATCTGGTCGAGCGCGAGGGCAGGGCCCTGGTGATCGCCGTCAACAAATGGGACCTCATCGAAGACAAGAACGCCGCTCTGGCGCATCTGCGCGAGGCCTGCGAGCGTCTGTTGCCCCAGTTGCGCGGTGTGCCGCTTGTCACCCTCTCGGGTCTGACCGGCAAGAACATCGACAAGCTGATGGATGCCATCTTCAAGATCGAGCGCTCGTGGAATTCCCACATTTCCACCGCGCGCCTCAATCGCTGGCTCTCGGGCATGGTTGATGGGCATCCGCCACCGGCCGTCTCGGGTCGTCGCCTCAAGCTGCGCTACATGACGCAGGCCAAGACCCGGCCACCGAGCTTTATCCTGTTTGCCTCGCGGCCCGATGTGCTGCCGACCTCCTACCAGCGCTATCTGGTCAACGGCATGCGTGAGGCCTTCGATATCAAGGGCTCGCCCATTCGTCTGTGGGTGCGCGGCGGCAGTGCCAATCCCTATGACGACAAGGCCAAGCGTCGGCTGGGCTAGTCCTCAGCCGAACCAAGGCTCCACCCGCGACATATTCATCCAGCCCATGGCGCAAGCCATGGGTTTGCCCCTATATTGGCCACGCTGAAGCGACCCGATGCTGAGTGCGGGGCCGCATGTATTGAAAATACCTTGTTTATAGAACTTTTGATCGTCGTCGTTCTGACCATCGTGAACGGCCTTTTGGCGATGTCGGAACTGGCGGTTGTTTCTGCCCGTCCGGCTCGCCTGCGCAACATGGCCGATCAGGGCAACAGGGGCGCTGCCACGGCTATTGTGCTGGCAGAAGACCCCGGCAAATTCCTCTCCTCGGTGCAGATTGGCATTACCCTGGTGGGCATCCTCTCGGGTGCCTTTTCGGGCGCCACGCTGGGCCTACGCCTCACCGATTGGCTCAAGGAGGTCGGCGTCGCCGGCAACATCGCCGATGTGCTCGGCGTGGGCGTGGTCGTGGTGGCCATCACCTATATTTCGCTGATTTTGGGTGAACTGGTTCCCAAGCAGATCGCCTTGCGTGACGCCGAGGGCGTGGCCGCTCGCGTGGCCCCCGCCATGAAGCTGATCGCTGCTGTCGGCTCGCCCATCGTCTGGGTGCTCGATGTCTCGGGCAAGGCCGTGCTGGCCCTGCTGGGGCAGGCTGGCCAGTCCGAGGAGACTGTCACCGAGGAAGAGGTCAAGACCATCATCGCCGAGGCCACTTCGGCGGGCGTGATCGAATCCGATGAACACTCCATGATCTCGGGCGTCATGCGCCTGGCGGATCGCTCGGCCCGCGGCCTGATGACGCCGCGCCTCGATGTCGACGTGCTCGATCTCTCCGATGACAGCGACGAAATTCGCAAGACCATTCTCAGTACCAGTCGCTCGCGCCTGCTGGTGCAGGATGGTGATGCCGATTCCATTATCGGTGTTGTCGCCATCAAGGACATCATCGGCGTCTTCGCCAATGGCCTGCCGCTCGAGTTGCGTAAGTTCGTCCAGCCCGTGCCCGTGGTCATGGATCATGCCGATGCGCTCGATGTCGTCCGCGCCATCCGCAATTCCACTGTTCACATGGCGCTGGTCGTCGACGAATACGGCCACTTCGAAGGCATCGTCACCTCGGCCGATATTCTTGAAGTCATCACCGGCGTCTTCCAGGAAGAATCCGGGGACGATCCGGCCCTGGTTCGCCGTGAGGACGGCTCCTGGCTGGTGGCCGGCTGGATGCCCGTCGACGAGTTCGGCGACAAGCTCAAAGTCTCCATCCCGCGCGACGCCAAGTTCGAGACCGTCGCCGGCTATGTGCTCTCCATCATCAATCGCCTGCCGGCGGTTGGCGAAACCTTTGAGTACAATGGCTGGAAGTTCGAAGTGCTCGACCTTGATGGCCGCCGCATCGACAAGATCATGATGACCAAGCTCGACTGACCTGCTCTCGACGCCCGCGCTGACATTCAGTCCCCTAGAGCGCTTTCAGGAAAAGTGGCCGCCACTTTTCCGGTTCGAAAGCGTGACCAAACAAGAACTTGGAGCGTTTCGCCGCGTCAGCGACGCGGTGAAGTGCTCTAGGGACTGGATGTAATCTTGGTATCAGGGCAGATCCATCCCCATCC
>JAHJOS010000391.1 GCA_018820005.1 Alphaproteobacteria bacterium
GCCGCACAGGTGCTGTCGACGCTCAAGGCCTGGGAAGATGCGGACTATTGCCGCACGGTGCTGGGGCGCGATGCTCCGCTGGGTGCCATCGATCCGGCCAGGATCAACGTCAAGGGCTCGAGCCTGGCCTATGGCCACCCGTTCGCGGCGACCGGTGCGCGCATCCTGGGGCTGACGGCCAAGATGCTGGCCAGCGAGCCGGGCAAGCGGGCGCTTATTTCAGTGTGCACGGCTGGTGGGCAAGGCGTCACCGCTCTGGTAGAAAGTGCTGCATGAGCGACAATGTCATCAAGTTCCGCCGCATTGAAAAGCAACCCGAACCGCCGGTGAAGAAGCCGCGTGGGCCCATGCCGGGTTGGGTGCCTTTTGCGGCGCTTGTTGCAGTGGCCATCGCCATCTACCTGGCCAAGAATGCCGGTTTGTTGGGCGCTTAGCTCAAATTTCTGACACGAGGCGATGTTGCGCGATATTTTTGCGTAAAATGCCGCAGAACGGCGTGTGAACAAGTGAACAAAGGTTGCCGTTTGCGTCAATCTTTCGCTTGTCAGTAGACGGATTTCCGGAATACCGTCCAGCGATCTTGACCGGCGGGACAAATTCCCACGGGCAGGTGAGCTATTGAAATCCGCGGCGACATGATCGCGGAGCCAAGATTTTTCAGGACTTCAACAAGGAGATGGGACGAGCATGATGATTACTCAAACCCTCAAGGCGGCCGTGGTGGCTGCTGCGCTGCTCAGCGCAACCGCCCTTACTGCGCCCGCCTATGCGGCCATGGTTGCCGATGGCACCAAGCTGGCTGCCGAACAGGTTTTCAAGTATCGGGTTCTCGATAACATCAATACGCTCGACCCCCAGCTGGTTGAAGACGTGGATACCTCGGCCGTTGTGCGCAGCCTGTTTGAAGGCCTCTACAACAGCGGTCCTGATGGCAATCCCGTGCCCGGCGTGGCCGAGAGCTATGACGTCAATGAAGACAATACCGTCTACACATTCCACCTGCGCGACGCGAAGTGGTCCAATGGCGACCCCGTGACCGCTGGCGATTTCGTCTACGCCTGGCAGCGCGCGGTGACCCCGGAAACGGCCTCGAACTACGCCTATTTCGTGGGCCTGGTCGGCGTGGCCAATGCCGACGCTATCGTGGCCGGCGAGAAGAAACCCGAGGAACTGGGCGTCAAGGCCATCGATGACAAGACGCTCGAAGTCACGCTCTCGTTCTCGAGCCCGTGGTTCATCCGCACGCTGTCCCATGGCACGCTGTTTCCCACCCACAAGGCCACCATCGACGCCAAGGGCATCGAGTGGACCAAGCCGGAAAACATCGTCAGCAACGGCGCCTTCACGCTGGCTGAAAACACCCCCGGCGAACGCGTCGTGCTCAAGCGCAATCCCAACTACTGGGACAATGAGCACACCGTCCTCGAAGAAGTGCAGTTCCTGACCATCAACGACGAAAACCAGGGCCTGACCCGCTGGCGCGCCGGCGAAGTCGACCAGACGGACGTTCCTGCTGGCCAGTACCCTGCGCTCAAGGCCGAACTGCCTGACAACACCTTCTCGGTGCCGCAGTTCTGCACCTACTATTTCAGCGTCAACATGACCGACAAGCAGCCCAATGCGGCTCTGGCGGACGTGAAGGTGCGCGAGGCGCTGAGCCTGGCCATCGACCGCGACGTGATCGTCAATGGCATCCTGCAGGGCGGCCAGCAGCCGGCCTATAGCTTCACCCATCCGCTGACCGCGGGCTTTACCATGCCCGAGATCGCCGCTGCGTCCATGACGCAGGAAGAGCGCGATGCCAAGGCTGTCGAGCTGATGACCGAAGCCGGCTTCAGCAAGGACAATCCGCTGACCATCAACTACATCTACAACACCTCCGAGGCGCACAAGAAGATCGCCACGGTCGTGAGCCAGATGTGGAAGGAAAAGCTCGGCGTCACCATGAATTTGGCTGACATGGAGTTCCAGACGCTGCTCGATACGCGTCACTCCAAGACCTATGAGCTGGCCCGCAACGCCTGGTGCGGCGACTACAACGAAGCCTCCACCTTCCTGTCGCTGCTCGATTCCAAGTCCGAGCAGAACGACCAGGGCTATGCCAATGCCGACGTTGACACGTTCCTGGCTGACGCCAAGCTGGCCAAGGATCCCAATCCGGAATACGCCAAGATCGAAGCGCAGGTCGCCAAGGACGTGCCGATCATGCCGATCTATTTCTACGCCAAGGTGTTCATGCAGAACGCTGACGTCAAGGGCTGGCCCTATGACGACGTGGAGCAGAACTGGTACGCCAAGGACCTCTACAAGGTTGCTGAATAAGGCCTAGGGCCTGTTGCGCCCCGCTGCTGCGGCGGGGCGGC
>JAHJOS010000392.1 GCA_018820005.1 Alphaproteobacteria bacterium
CGCCGGCCTGCCCGAGATTGCCAAGGTCGCCGCCTTTGCCACCGTGGCGGGCATGCTGATCTATCCTCAGGTCTGCGCCAAGGAATATTCCGAGCCGCGCGGCAGCCGCAAGCTGATCGGTACGGATGGCTATTTCCACCGCGTCGGCAATTGGCTGCGCTCGAGCTTTTAGGGCCTACCGCCCGGTTGCCGAAACCAGCAAGGTCACGCCCAATGCCGCAAAAGCAGCGCCGAAAACGGCCTCGGTAATTCGCCAGAACCGCGCATAGGCACGCGTTGCCGTGCCGGTGGAGAAGACCAGCCCATAGCCGCCATAGATCGCCAGCGCAGAGATGGCGACCACCGGCCCGAAGGCGAGCACCTGCAGATTGCCCAGCCCGGAGCCGAACAGGAAGGTGGCAATGGCAGACCACATCAGCGCCGCCTTTGGATTGGTCAGCACTACGAGCGTGCCGCGGCGCCAGGCGCCCAGGGCCGACAGTGGCGCGAGCGAGGGTACGACATTGGGTGTGCTGGTGGTCAGCAGCGTGCGCAGGGCTTTGGCGGCAATAAACAGCAGGTAGAGTCCGCCCACGATCTTGAGCACCGTCAGGGTAACGGGCACCGTGCTGAACAGGGCGCCCAGCCCGAGGGCAACGGCGGCAGCCCAGATCAGCGAGCCGCTCGCTATGCCCAATGCGACCAGCAGCGCATGGCGCCGACCCTGGCCCAGCGCGACCGCAATGACGGCCATCATATTGGGCCCCGGAGAGATTTGAGCCAGGGCAACACCAAGCCAGGCCAGGAAAAAGGCATGCAGCATTGGCTCAATCTCCTTGAGGTTTGGTCCGGCACAGATCTACCACGCGATAGTGTCTGGCCCCAGCGTCGCATTGAGGCGACGGCGCGTCGCGGCCTCGAAATCAGCGGGCCATGGGATGCCTGACTGCTCGGCCAGGGCCCGGGCGCGGGGCATGAACTGGCGGGCAATCGCGAGATTGGCGTTGATCAGCGCAGCCTGCTCGAGGGGCGGGTAGGGCAGGGCGCGCAACACGGCCATATCCTCAGGCGAGAGCACCTTGGACTGGTGCAGGATGCCGCCCGGGTCTGGGTCCGTCACCGACTGCATCATCAGGCCCGCCACGTGGTCGCGCATCATGCCCAGGCCCAGGGCCATGGTCACCAGTTCGCCGCGGCCGACGGCGACCGGCATCAAGCCCAGCATGCGGATGAACTCGTGGATGACGTAGCTGATATAGCCGGGGTTGGGCGCCTTTGGCGGCATTGTGTCGGGCAGGGCGTCGTAGAGGCCGTCGCGGTCGATTAGTGGTTTGACACGATCCTTCGCGCGGGAGAGCAGCGTGTGCGCCGGCTGGATGGCGACGTCGCAGCGCAGCCAGTCTGCCGTGATGGCATTCAGCACGAGCCGTTCGCCGTCCATCTGGTTCCAGAACACGATGGGCGCGATGGATGCCAGCAGGCTGCGCCAGGCGGTAGCGACGGCCAATTGATCGGCGGGGGCGGCGGTGATGACGAAATCGATGTCGCTCCATTCGTCAGCAGTGCCGCGGCCCAGGCTGCCACCGAGGAAGAGGCCGCGTACCCGGGTGTCGTCGGCCAGCCCGGCGGTGACAGATTCAATGAACGCCGTGGTCTCCAACTTCGCCTCCCCAAAGGATTTTTCCAGGGACAGCAGACCATGATCTGCCGGTTGGGCCAAGACCCTCTCAGCATGACCTGTCAGCCAGCGTAGGCCCGTTCAAGATCGGCGACGATGAGCTTGCTCATGCCCATCATGGCTTGGGTGGCTCGGCCGGCCCCCGCCGGGTCGCTGCCGCCCACTGTGGTGCGCAGGGCGCTGGGAACCACCTGCCAGCTCAGCCCGAAGCGGTCCTTGCACCAGCCGCACCTGCCGGCACTACCGCCGTTATCGACCAGGGCGTTCCAGAAATAGTCGACCTCGGCCTGGTCGGCGCAGTCGATCATAAAACTGACCGCTTCTGTAAAGGGGAATTGCGGGCCGCCGTTGAGCAGCATGAAGCGATGACCGGCCAGCTCTATTTCGGCGATGGCGCTGGGCGTGTCGGCATCACGGCGCACACGCCGCAGCACACGGGCCTGGGGGAAGGTGCTGACATAGAAGTCGATGGCATCATCAATGCGGTCGTCGATCCACAGGCACGGCGTGATCTTGCTCATCGAGGCGCTCCATGTTGGCCCGGACCCGATGCCGGGTGAAATATTTATGACAGGGCCAACAGACCCGTTCACTTTCGACATCGTAGCGGCAATGCCGCGGCCGACGTGGTTAACAGCCTCTCAACCGGTAACCGATCGGAGTCGCATTTTGCGATCACGTTAACACCGGTGAGACAATTGTTAGGGGCCGGTTAACGTTTGGCGGGGTAAATCTTTACCAACACCGCCACTATGAGGCCATTCATGACTATCAACCTCACCATCCCGGACATCCAGGAGCTCAAGCCCCGCATCACCGTGTTCGGTGTTGGCGGTGGTGGCGGCAACGCCGTCAACAACATGATCGAATCCGGGCTCGATGGCGTGGATTTCGTCGTGGCCAACACCGATGCGCAGGCCCTGGCTCTTTCCAAGGCGCAGCGCATCATCCAGCTTGGCGTTGGCGTTACCGAAGGCCTGGGTGCCGGATCGCACCCTGAAGTGGGTCGTGCGGCGGCCGAAGAGAGCTGGGACGAGATCAACGACCACCTCAGTGGCTCGCACATGGTGTTCATCACCTGCGGCATGGGCGGCGGTACGGGTACTGGCGCGGCGCCGGTTGTGGCGCGCGCAGCTCGCGAGCAGGGCATTCTGACGGTTGGTGTCGTCACCAAGCCCTTCAACTTTGAAGGCAATCGTCGTACCCGTCTGGCTGATGATGGCATTGATGAGCTGCATCGCCATGTCGATACGCTGATCGTCATCCCCAACCAGAACCTGTTCCGCGTTGCCAATGAGAAGACCACCTTCGCCGACGCTTTCGCGATGGCTGACCAGGTGCTGTTCTCCGGCGTTGCCTGCATCACCGATCTGATGGTCAAGGAAGGCCTGATCAACCTCGACTTCGCCGACGTGCGCGCCGTGATGCGCGGCATGGGCAAGGCCATGATGGGCACCGGCGAAGCCTCAGGCGAAGACCGTGCCCGTCACGCTGCCGAGGCTGCCATTGCCAATCCGCTGCTGGACGATGTCTCCATGCACGGCGCCCGTGGCCTGCTGATCTCGATCACCGGCGGCCCTGACCTGACACTGTATGAAGTGGACGAGGCTGCCAGCCGCATCCGCGAAGAAGTCGACCCCGATTGCAATATCATCCTGGGCGCAACCTATGATCCGAGCCTGACCGGCACGATCCGGGTTTCGGTTGTCGCTACCGGCACCGATGCCACCATGGTGCAGGCGCTTGAGCCCGCAAAGCCACATGCTTCGCGCACGCCGCTCGAAGTGCGCCGCCATGTGCCCGTCGAGCCGACCCGTGTCGCCGCCGAGCGTGCTCCCGTGGCAACGCCCGCCGTCGTGCATGAGCAGATCGAGCATCAGGTCGAGGCCGCCGTGGCCCAGGCTTTCTCGATGGGGGCGCAAGCTGCTCCCGCCATGGCCCATGAAGATGATGGCGTGTTCGTCGAGCCCTATATTCCCGCTGCGCCCATGGCCAGCCACGACGAAGACGAACGCCACATGGCCGATGAGCCGCCGGTGCCCAGCGTCTATGTGCCTTCGCACGCCGCTCGCCCAGAAGGTCAGCGCCGTATGCCGCGCACCGAGGAGCTGCCGGTTGTTGCGCGCCGGACACAGGAAGTGCAGGATCGTGTCGAGCATGAGCCGCGCAACGCCCGTGCCCTGTTCAAGCGCCTGGCTTCCAATGTCGGTCTGAACCTGGGGCAGCCAGCTGCACCGGAAAAGGACGAAACCAGCTATTCGGCCGCCGATGACGCTGCAGCGCGCAGCGCAATTGAAGCCGGTGGTGCAAGGACTTCGCGGACTTCGGCGCCATCGCAGGGTTCCCAGGGCAATCTCGACG
>JAHJOS010000393.1 GCA_018820005.1 Alphaproteobacteria bacterium
GTCGCCACCGTCATGTCCAACCTGGGGCTGGAGCGCTATCTGGGCACGCTGGGGCTGACCCTGGAGCGCACGCAGGTGGGCGACCGCTATGTGCTCGAGGCGATGCGCGCCAAGGGCTTCAACGTGGGCGGGGAGCAGTCCGGCCACATCATCCTCTCCGACTTCACCACCACGGGCGATGGCCTGGTGGCGGCGCTGCAATTGCTGGCCGTGCTGCAGCAGGACAATCGCCCGGTTTCGGAAATCTGTGCGCGCTTTGCCAAGGTGCCGCAACTGCTGCGCAGCGTAAAATTCAAATCCGGCAAGCCGCTCGAGCACAAACTTGTGATGGCCGCCATCGCCGATGGCGAGGCGATGCTGGGCGCAGGTGGCCGGCTGGTCGTGCGGGCCTCTGGCACCGAGCCGGTGATCCGCGTGATGGGCGAGGCCGATGACGAGAATCTGGTCGCCAGTGTGGTGGGTCAGATCGAGGCAGCAATCCGCGATACGGCAACGCTGTAGCTTCTTGTCTGGTCACGTTTGCAGCAACAGTGGTGTCCACTTTTGCTGGAAACGCTCTGGCAGAAAACCCTCGTTATCGGGCGCTGCAAGTTTGTGATCACGCATGACTGTAAAAGCAGCGTGGTTAAAGCGTTAGGTTAAGTACGCCTTAAGGAAGTTTGTGGATATTGGGTGCAATCGATAGATGTCGAGGCAACCAAAGGACATTTCACATGCGCACGCTCATCGCTGCGATCATGGTGGCAGGAGCCACCCTCGTCGGTGGTCAGGCGATAGCCGCCGACTTGCCGTACTATCCACCCGTGATCGAAATTCCCGACGTCGACTACGGCGTGCAGGGGGCCTTCTATCTGCGCGGCAGTGCTGCCGGCAACGTACTCTGGACCAAGGAAGTCGTGGGTTGCGGCTGCGGTGGTCCGACCACCTACCCAACCGACTCCCTGGGCTATGGCTACAGCTATGGCGCTGGTTTTGGTTATGAGTTCGGCAATGGTCTGCGCGTTGACGCGACCATCGACAGCATCGGCAATACCGGCGCGGGGATCACCAAGGCGACTGGCAATGCCGCTATCGACGGCAAGTATTCGGTAAACCTGCGCTCGACCATCGCGCTGGCCAACGTCTACTATGACTTCTCGTTTGCTGGCGGCGGCAATGGCGGCTATTCGGCTGCTGGCGGGGCCTTCGGCTATGTCGGCGCCGGTATCGGTGGCGCCTATAACGACATGACGGTCAATGCACCGGCGGGCAACCCGATCCCGGGTGGCACCAACTGGTCGCTGGCAGCAGCCGGCATGGTCGGCGCAGGCTATGACTTCGGCAAGTTCACCGCCGATTTGGGCTATCGCGGCATCTACATGGCCAGCGTGACCAACCGCCTGGACCCGACCAATAATTTCGAGGCAACCAACAACTGGATCCACGAGCTGCGCACCACGGTCCGCTATCGCATCAACTAAGCGATACCGATCAATCAATCTGCAAACGGCGCCTTTCGGGGCGCCGTTTTTGTTTGTGCGCTGGACGTCGGTGACGGCGCGGGGCAGAACTGGTGGCAAAACCAATGAGGGGGGCAGTGTGCATATTCTGATCATCGGAGCGGCGGGCATGGTCGGCCGCAAGCTGACAGCGGCACTGACAGGCTCGGGCCTTCTGGCCGGGCAGGCGATCACGCGGCTCAGCCTTGCCGATATTGTCGTGCCCGAACTGCCGGCAGGCGGCATTGCCAGCACAGCAGTGGCAGCAGACCTGTCGCAGCCGGGCGTCGCGGCGCAACTGGTGGCCGAGCGCCCCGAGGTGATCTTTCATCTGGCGGCGATCGTGTCGGGCGAGGCCGAGGCGGATTTCGAAAAGGGCTACCGGATCAATCTGGATGGTACACGCCACCTGCTGGAGGCTATCAGGCTGGAGAGCCGGCACGCCCCCTATTGTCCGCGCCTGGTATTCACATCGTCCATCGCCGTCTTTGGCGAGCCACTGCCTGCGGTGATCGGGGATGCGCACGAGCATACGCCGCTGACCAGCTATGGCACGCAGAAGGCGATCTGCGAGCTGCTGCTGGCCGACTATTCGAGACGTGGTTTTGTCGACGGGGTGGGCATCCGCCTGCCGACCATTGCGGTGCGCCCAGGCAAGCCCAACAAGGCGGCATCGGGCTTTTTCTCCGGGATCATCCGCGAACCGCTGGCGGGGCAGGAAGCGCTGCTGCCGGTGGCCGACAGCGTGCGGCACTGGTTTGCCAGCCCGCGCGCGGCAGTGGGTTTTCTGCTGCACGCAGCCGGGATGGATACGCGGCTCTTGGGCAACCAGCGCAATCTGTCGATGTCGGGGTTGGCGACGACGGTGGGTGAGCAGATTGCGGCGCTGGGACGTGTCGCCGGCCCGCAAGCGGTGGCATTGATCAAGCGGGTGCCCGACAGCACGATCGCCGGCATCGTGGCGGGGTGGCCGCAGGCCTTTGAAGCCAAGCGGGCCCGTGCGCTCGGCTTTGTGGGCGAGACCAGCTTTGACGAAATCATCGCCATCCATATCGAGGATGAACTGGGCGGGCGTATCGGCTAAGCAGCCGCGGTCGTCGGCGTAGACGGTGTGCCGCCATAAAGCGCGGCCATGAACTGGTCGAGCGGGACAGGGCGGCCGAACAGATAGCCCTGGAACTGGGTGCAACCATGTTCGCGCAGGAAGGCGAACTGCTGGGCGGTCTCAACCCCTTCGGCCAGCACGGCCATGCCCAGATCATTGCCCAACTGGATGACACTGCGCGCCAGGGCGGCGCTGCGTTCGTTTTCGAGCACGTCCTGCACGAAGCTGCGGTCGATCTTGAGCTGTTCGAGCGGCAGGCGCTTGAGATAGCCCAGGGAAGAATAGCCGGTGCCGAAGTCGTCGAGCGCAGTGCCGATGCCGGCAGCGCGCAGGGCGGTCATCTTGGCGATCACTAGGTCAATATTGGCCGCCATGACGCTCTCGGTCAGCTCGAGCTTGAGCCCGCTGACATCAATGGCGTGCCGCTTTGTGACGTCGAGGACAAACTGTTCAAAGCCGGGGTCCAGGAACTGATCGGCACTGACATTGACGGCCAGTTGCAGGTGTCTGGTTGCCTGATCCTGCTGCCAGGCGGCCAGCCTCCGGCAGGCCTGTTCGAGCACCCAGCCGCCAATGATGATCATCAGGCCATTTTGCTCGGCGATGGGAATGAACTGATCGGGCGGCACGAGACCGCGCTTGGGATGGCGCCAGCGCAACAGGGCCTCGGCGCCCGTGGTCCTGCCGTCGGCGTCGACCTGGGATTGATAGAATAGTTCGAACTGGTTGCGGAACACTGCTGCCTGCAGTTCGCGCACGACATTGGATTTGCGGGCGAATTCGATCTGCATGGCGTAGACGCAGCCTGCCATCAGGCCGACGGCGACGATGGTATTGAGCCAGGAACCGGGTATGCGGACGGCATCGGGCAGCGGGGTTGCACTGGGCAGGGCGAGCATGGTGCTGCCAAAGACCACAAAGCCAAGCAGGGACAGCGCAATCAGGGCGAGCTGGAAGTGTGAGCGCTCACGGACGAAATTAAGGTAGCCGACCAGGGCAAGACAGAGAAAGAACACGTGGGTGACACGCGGTGCGGCCGGATTGGGGATGTCATAGTTGAGGCAAATCAACATGATGACGGCAAAGAAGGTGATCTGGGACACCAGCAGCGCGATTGACAACCGACCGCGCTGGATCAGCAGCAAGGTGAGGATGCAGGCGATGCCCATGACGGCCTCAGTCAGGGCCAGCAGCCACCATTGCATCAGCAACAGGATCGCGAACCAGAACAGGCTCAGCACGGCGAGCGCAGCGGTGGCTGCGCTAAAGATGAAGACAAGCCGGCCCGAAAGGGTCCGATGTGATGGTCCCGCGTCAGTCAAAATTGACCCTCTCAGGAGCGCGATATGTATCGCGCGGCCAGGGAACAGAGATCCCCGCGTCAAATTGCTAGCAGAATAACAGTAAAATTCTGCCATGGCGCAATGGCTAATAAGTTACTGCGGTGGTTTCTTGTGTCGAGCAATAAAAGCCGAACCGGCATATACTGGAGATGATGCCGATCACGGGTTCAGGCGGGCGCTATCTTGGTTGCTTGAGCAGCAAGTCGCGGGCCTGGTTGATCCGGGCCGCCAGATAGCTCGAGCCGCCGTGATCGGGATGGACGGCTTTCATCAGGTCGCGATGGGCAGCGCGGATCTGGGCATCACTGACGCCCGGCTTGAGACCCAGAACCTCGTAGGCCTCGGCAATGGGATCGCCAGACGATGTCGGTGCGGCGTCGTCGCGGCTGTCCTGGGCGGCGAAATATTCGCGCCAGCCGCTGCGATTGGCATCAAGCCAACTGGTCAACAGGCTCATGCTGTCGGGGTCGTTTTCGACCTCGGCCAGCAAGAGGCGGGTGTCCATCTCGCCCAGATCCATCAGGTCCCTGCCGGCGAACTGGCCCTTGAGGACGCGGCCGGAGACCGCGCCGGTATCGTGATCGAGCTCCATGGCGAAGCTGTAGCTGCGGACTTTGGAGATATTGCCGGCGTCCACATCCGGACCATCAAAGGAAATGGGTCCGAGCCGGCCGGTGCGCAGGATCGCCACGGCAGCAGCGCCGACAAAGAAGGCCAGGTCAAACCGGCGGGCAAACGCCAGCCCGGCGGCGACCAGCAGGGCAAGACCGCCAGCGAGCCAGCGCAGGGCGCGTCGCAAGGTGCGCGGGTCGAGCTGGCGGATATAGCCATAGGCGGCCCAGACGGCCAACAGCGCCACGCCGCCGATCAATACAAACGTCATGGCGGCAATTGCGCCAGCAGCGCCTGGGCCTGGCCGCTGGCCTGCAGCTTGAGCAGCTCCCTGCCGCCGCTAGCATAGGCCGCCACGGCCCTCAGCAGTGCAGCCAGCTCCTGGGGTGCAGAGGCATCAAAGCGGGCGTAGGCGCCCTTGCTGAGGCGGGCGAATTCGCGGAAGGCCGCTTCGACGGTGGCGTCGCGCCCCTCCTGGAAGATGAAGAGGGGCAGGCCCAGAAGTCCGAGCTGGCCGGCCTTTTCGGCCAGATCATCAACGCTTTCCTCTATGGCATCGCCGACATAGATCACCGCATTGATGCGCCGCCTGGCGTGTTCGGAGCGTGCATGGGACAGGACCTTGGCAATCTGGGTGTGGCCACCACGGCAGTCGATGTTGCTCATCAGGCGGGCCAGGGTATCGCCATCGAGCACCCATTTGCTGGCGCGGCATTCGCCCATGCCGCGAAAATAGAGCAGTTGCACCTGGAGCGCGCTGGGCTTGGGGATGGCGCGGAACATTTCGGCCTGCAGCGAACAGGCCAGATCCCAGGTCGGTTGGCGGCTCATGGTGGCATCGAGGGCAAACAGCAGGCGGCCATCCTGGGCGGCGCTGGGGCGGGCCAGGGCGCCGACCTTTTTGACGAAGGCTGCGATGTCGCCGCTCACCTTGCCGGTATCAGGCAGTTGGCTGGGTTTTCGCGTTACCGGATCTTTGTTGGCCATGCCCCCAATATGTGGGCGGCAGGCGATGCCCGCAAGTGGCAGGCCGATGGTCACAGCTTCGTGGCGTTGACGCTTCGGTAACCGCTCGGTCCCATCTTGCGCGAAATTTCAAAGGTGGCTGCCCGTGTTTGTAAACGCCCTTCGCATCGTGGTCCTGCTGGTGGGTGCTGTTGGGATGGCGGGGTGCCAGTTTGTCGGTGACAATCGGGCAAACGTGCCGCTGCCCAAGGCGCTGGTGGAGCGGATGGCTGCGATCGGCACCGCGCCGGGTGAGCCGATGATGATCCGGGTCTACAAGGAAAGTTCCGAGCTCGAGGTGTGGAAGCGGACCCGCACAGGGCAGTTTGCGCTGCTCAAGAGCTATCCGATCTGCAAGTGGTCCGGCACGCTGGGGCCCAAGATCCGGGAAGGCGACTACCAGTCGCCGGAGGGATTTTACGACGTCACGCCGGCGCTGCTCAATCCCAAGTCGTCCTATCACCTCTCGTTCAATGTCGGGTTTCCCAACAAGTTCGACCAGGCGCTGGCGCGCACCGGCAGCTATCTGATGATCCATGGCGACTGCCTGTCGGTGGGTTGCTATGCCATGACCGACGACGGCATCAAGGAAATCTATGCGCTGGCGCGCGAGACGTTCAGGGGCGGCAACAGCGCTTTCCAGCTGCAGCTTCTACCGTTCCGCATGACCGAGGATAACCTGGGGCGCCATGCGGACAGCCCGCATGTCGCGTTCTGGCGCAACCTCAAGATCGGGGCCGATGCCTTTGACCAGAGCAGGCAGCCGCCCAATTGGGATGTGTGCGAACAGCGCTATGTGTTCAACCAGAACGATCCGCGCACGGCGCCGCTCGATCCCAATGGGGCGTGCCCTGTGGGCTCGTACTCGACCATGGCAGCGCTCTAGAGGCGCCGCAGCAATGGGCTATCGGCTGACGGGGCGGGCAACCGCGCCGCCGGACTTGGCGCCGACACGATCGCGGATGTCGTATTTGTCGCCCTCGGTGATCGAGCGCGACAGCACCAGCTCGGCGATCAGGCCGGTGCTGATGAACTGGCCGCCGAACAGCATGAGCAACATGCCCAGGAACAGCAGGGGCCGATTGCCGATGGGGCCGGCGCCGATGAGCCAGAGCAGGCTCAGATAGCTCAGGCATAGCCCTCCGGCGAGCAGCATGAGCAGGCCGATGGCGCCGAAAACATGGCCGGGCCGTGTGGCGTAGCGGGTGGTCATGGCGACCGTCATCAGGTCGAGGCCACCCTTGACGAGGCGGCTGGCACCGAATTTTGATTTGCCGAAGCGGCGCGGATGATGCTGGACGGGCAGTTCGCACAAGCGATAGCCCCGCGCATGCAGCAGAGCCGGCACGAAGCGGTGCAGCTCGCCGTAGAGATTGAGATTGGCCAGAGCCTGGGCGCGATAGGCCTTGAAACCACAATTGTGGTCGCGCAGCTTGAGACCGAAGGTCCGGTTGACGACGGCGTTGAACAGCCTGGACGGGGCGGTCTTGCCCCAGGGGTCGCGGCGGTCCTTTTTCCAGCCGCAGACCACATCGGCGCCCTGTTCGATGGCGGCAACGAAGCGGGTCAATTCGGCCGGGTCGTCCTGCAGGTCGGCGTCCATGGTGATGACGATCTCGCCGGCGGCGGCACGGAAGCCGGCCGAAAGGGCCGCGGACTTGCCGAAGTTCTTGCGGAAATTGATCAGCGTCACATGGGGATCGGCGGCCACCAGCGCGCGGCAGACCGCCTCGCCAGCATCGGTGCTGCCGTCGTTGACCAGGATGATTTCGTAAGTGAAGCCCGCAGTTTCCAATTCGTGCCGGATCGCGCCGTGCAGTGCGGCGAGGGTCTCGGCTTCGTTGTAGAACGGAATGACAAGGGAGACTGCCGGCGCCAGATCAAACTGACTGCGGCTCGGTTCAATTGACATTCTGTCATCCCCCTGCTTCGCGGACGAGGATAGGAGGGGGTTATGAAGGACATCTTAATTGTCGTGTTGCATGATGACGTTGGGGACTAGCTAATATCATGGTACTGCCAATTATTACCGCCGCTGCGGTCTTCGCCTTGCTGAGCCTGCCGGGGTGGATACTTGCCGGAGATCGCGTGCGGCCGCTGTGGGTGCATGTGGCGGCGGGATTTTGCAGCCAGTTTGCCATTATCATCGCGATGGCCTCCATCGCGCTGGTGGTGCCGGGGCAGGTGGACGTGAGGGTCACGCTGCTGCTGGCTGCGGCGCTGTCGGGCCTGGCCTTTTGGTGGCGTCGAGGATCGGTGTGGTATTGGCCAAGCCGGCCCGATGGCTGGATTTTCCTGGTCCCCTTGGTGGCCAGCATCGCCGCAGCGCTGATCACGGCCTCGGCGATTGGCTCGGGTGCGGATGGGCTGCAGGTGCACGCCTGGTTCAACGCAGACGGCTTCAAGCATCTGGGACATGTGCAGTCGCTGGCTGTGCTGGGGCTGCCGGCAGAGGATATTTTCGAGGCGGGTGCGCCGCTGTCCTATTACTGGTTCTTCTACGTGATCCCGGCGATCGGCGTGGCGTTGCATGGCGATGCTGCCATGGGGCTGATTGCCAGCGGGCTGGTGCAGACAGTGTTTTTCTGGGTGCTGGTGCAGGGCCTGCTGCGGATGGCGGGCGCCAATGCGCGCTGGTCTGCCATTATTGCACTGCTGGCGTGGCTATCGCCAACACCCGATGGTGTATTGGGGCTGGCAAGTGCGGGATGGGATATCTCGTTGGCTGCCCGTGAGATCAATATCGAGGGGATCGGCGGCGCGCTGCTGAATGCGTTTCCGCTGTTTCGGGTGTCTCTCTATGTGCCGCAACATCAGTTCATGCTGGTTGGCCTGATGAGTTGGGCAGTGCTGTCGATAACGACCCAAACGCGTTCGCTGCGCTGGCTGGCGGTAGTGCCCCTGGTGTGCGCGGGCGCCGTATCAACCTTGCTGGGCGTGTCGTGCCTGGCGGTGTTTGCCATGACTCGGCTGGTGGATCGCGAGCAGGGCCTTGGGCGACGGCTTGCCGGGATTGGCGTTGTCGGGGGGCTGGCGCTGGCTGTGCCGCTGGTGTTCGGCATTGTCGATGCTGCCGGCGGCAGCGGGTTGGACAGCCCCATTTTTGCCGGCGAACCGGTGATGAAACCGGTGGCCGAGAGGCTGGCACTGGCCGTTGCCGGCCTGATCCTGGCCTATGGCGTCTATCTGGTGGGCATGTTCGGCCTGGTGCGCGGGTTTGGCCGGCGCGACCTTGAGGTTGAAGCGCGGCGTACCCTGATTTTTGCGGCCGCCATGGTGGGGGTGGGTATTGCGATAATGCTGGCATCGACGCTGCTGGATAACACTAGGCTGGCGCTCGAGATCCAGCTGCGGACGAGCCTGTTGCCCTATCTGGGGCTCAGCATTGGTGCCGTCTGGTTGCTTTCTGGTGCAGCCAAGGGTCGCCAGAGGCTGGCCGAACCATGGGGAGCGGTGATGGTGCCCATGCTGGTCCTGGGCATGGTCACACCCGCGCTCGACTGGGCCTGGCACGGGGTTTCGTCGGCGCGCTGGGTGGTCCAGGTGCCTCCCGACGATCTGGCCGTTCTTGATGCGCTGCGCCGGCAATCGGGCACCCAGATCATCGTGCTGCAATATCCCGAACTCCCCTTCGTTTCAGCAGGACGCGGTATATGGGCGCCGCTGTTTGCGGCGCGCATGGTCTTTGCCTCGCACCGGTCAACCCATTGGGGGGAGCAGGTCGAAAAAATGCAGCAGACGCTGCTGTTTTTTGAGGGCAAGGGTCCCTTGCCCGACGGGCAATATGATGTGGTCTATCTCAGCCGCACGCTGCATCCGCAAAGCTATGATCTGCTGATGGCCAAAATGGCGGATTCGCCAGGCTGGTCAAAGGGGCCGTGCCAGCCCGATGCCTGCCTGTGGCTGACCGATCAGGATGTCAGCCGCAGCGCGCGTTGACAGGCGCCACCAACCACGAAGATCACGATATCGCCCAATAGGGACACCAGCCGCATCGAGGCCATGACCAGCAGCGCCGCCGGGACCCCGACAAGGCCTGAGAGCAGCGCGACGCCGGTCGCCTCCCGCACCCCGATGCCCCCGGGCGCCAGCGGCATGATGAAGCCGACCAGCCAAGCCAGAAGGAAAAGCCCGCCAACAGTCGGTAGCAATGGGGCCGCGATGCCATAACTGGCGCCGCATAGCGCTGCCAGGGTGGCAAGCCCCGCGAAAAAGGCCAGCTGATAGACCGCGCTGATGATGACGGGCCGAACCGGCAGGCGGCGGAAGACGACGATGAGGACGATACAAGCGACGACCAGTGCCAGCGCCAGAACGGGCCAGTATGCGCCCAGACCCGCCGCACTGCCCGTGGCGCCAAGCACGACCATGGCAATGGTGAGCGCGGCCACGACATGCAGGGCAATTTCGAGCAGGGAGGCATGGGCCATCAAGGCGGCCTCCCAGCCCAGACGCCGGCCCAGCAGCTGCCGTGACCCATATTGCAGGATCGACCCGGGAATGTACTTTGGCAGCACCGAGGTTCCGTAGACGGCCAGGGCCTGGCGCAGGCTGGAGGCGGGGGCGGCGGCGCGTGACCAGGCCCGCGCCAGCAGCATGAGCAGCAGGCCATAGAGCGCCCCGCTCAAGGCGATCACGGCGACGGCGCCGGCATCAATGGCTGCCAGAACGCTTGACGAGCCGGCCGACAGCAGGGCGCGCACCAGAAATGCCAGGGACAGGCCGAGCAGCAGCACGCCGCCGATACGCCGCAAATTGCGGTTGCGCCAGCCAGCCGCGACGGCCTGCGCAATGGCGGCGCGGGACGATGACATGGCCAGCTTCATGCCCTGGATCTTGCCCCGTTAGGCGGCCAGGGGCCGTTGGTCAGGATGCTCGTATGATCGGGATAGGGGACGCAGTAGGACAGGCCATGGTAATGCGTCTCAGCCAGCCCGCAGGTGGTGATGGCGGATCGGTAGCGTTCGCGGCCACTGTCGTCAAAGACGATGATGCCGCCCAGCTTGAGGTGCGGTATCGCAGTAGCCAGACAGGCTGTGCGCAGGCGGCCATCGACGACAATCAGATCATAGTCCCCGGTGCCTTCAATGGCGCGGACATAGGGCTGGTCTGCCGGCGCGCCGGCGGAGTCATAGCTGGCGACATGCAGGCTGACATTGGGCAGAGGCTGGGTCGCGCGTGAGAGCTTGTTGGCCCAGGCCGCGTCGTGTTCAACACTGGTGACGCTGGCGGCCCGGCGCGCCAGCCAGAGTGTGCTGGCACCACTGCCATATTCGAACACCCTGGCGTTTCCGGTGCGCTGCAGAAATGCGGCGACATCGGTGGTCGCGGCGACGTTCCACCAGGGAATATCGAGCCCGATCATGCGATCAAGATGGTAGATGGCGCCAAGGCTGGCAAACCAGCGGCGCGCGAGGCTGCGGTGGGGTGCGCCGGGTGAATAGGCCGAATGGCCATTGGGAAAAAGGGACGGTGCCGCCTGCGCGACACGCACATAGGCCTGCTTGAGCATATCTGTTCCCCCCAATACCCGGAGCCCCGATACTCGGGCAACGTCGACCCGATATTCGGGCAACGTGGTTAAGACGGTGCCAACAAGGGGGCAGATGGCAGCAAACAACAGGCGCGGGGGACCGCCTCGTTGATCAGGGCCTGTCTGGCGTGCTGCCGACAATGGGCGGGGATGATGTCGCTGTGTCGGCCGGCGGCCTGGGTTCCATGGCCCGCAAGGCCCGTCGCGCGGCGCGGTAGCGGTTGAACTGCTGGTCGGCCAGCACGCCCGCCAGGATGACCGCGCCCATGACGGCGAAATTGAGCGAGGAGGGGATGCCAAGCAGGTTCACCAGGTTCTGCAGCTCCTGCAACAGCACGACGCCCAGGATCACGCCAATGATCGAGCCTTCCCCGCCGCGCAGCGAGAAGCCGCCGAGAACGGCAGCCGCGATGGCGTAGAGTTCGTAGAAATTGCCGTGCGAGGACGGCTGTACCGAGCGGGTGAACATGGCGAAGTAAATCGCGGCAATGGCGCTCAGCACGGCGCAGATGACATAGGCCAGGGTGATGACAAGGCCGGTGCGAATGCCCGAATAGCGGGCAGCCTCCTCGTTCTTGCCGACGGCATATAGGTGGCGCCCGAACACGGAGCGATGCAGCACCACCCAGCAAATGGCGCCAACCAGCACCATGGCGAAGAAAGAATGGGGCACGCCAAAGGAGCGACCGATGGTCAGCCATTCAAGATCGGGATAGCTGGCGCCGAAGGGAAAGCCAGCGGTGGCTTCTGCCGTATAGCCGCGCGCGACGCCCCGATAGATGAGCAGGCCGCACAGGGTCACCACGAAGGGCTGCATCTTCAGCCGGGTGATCAACAGCCCATGGGCCAGACCCATCAGCGTGCCGATGGCGATGGTGATGAGCACCGCCAGTGGCCAGGGCACGCCCAGGCGGCCCACCATATCGACAAAAAGCACCCCGAGCAGGGCGATCATGGAGCCCACCGACAGATCGATGCCACCGGTCATGATCACGAAGCCCTGGCCGATGGCGAACAGGCCGAACAGGCCGATCAGATTGGCGGTATTGCCCAGGTTGATGGGCGAGAGGAACAGCGGGTTGCGCAGATAGACGACAGCCCCCACGATGACGATCAGGACGGCTAGTCCCATGTCTTTTTTCTGCATGGTTTTTCCTAGTTTGCTCCAACAGCCAGGCGGAGGACGCCCTGTTCTGAAAACGCGGGTCGATCAAGGATTCCTGCCACGGCGCCCTCGCGCAGAACCACAATGCGGTCGGAGACGCCGATCACTTCTTCCATGTCGCTGGAAATCATGACGACGCCGACCCCCGCATCGGCGAGGGCGCGCAGCAGCCGATAGATTTCGGACTTGGCGCCCACATCGACGCCGCGGGTCGGCTCATCGAAGATGATGAGGCTGGGTCGCATCGAGAGCCATTTGGCCAGCACCACTTTCTGCTGATTGCCGCCGGACAGTTCGGCCGCGACCCGGGTGAGGTCAGCCGCCTTGATGGCGAGTTCGCGGCGCTGGGTCTCGGCCCGCTTGCGGATATCGCGCCGCGAGACGAGGCCATGGGGCGCCACGGCCGGCAGGTCGGCCAGCGCGATGTTCTCATCAATGGCGGCTTCGAGCAGCAGCCCAGTGCGCTTGCGGTCTTCGGGGACCAGATAGAGGCCTGCATCAATGGCCTGGGCCGGGGTATCGGCACGCAATGGCTTTCCGGACAGGCGGATATCGCCGCCGAGCAGCGGCCGAATGCCGAAAATCGTCTCGGCCAGTTCGGTGCGGCCGGCGCCCATGAGCCCGGCGATGCCCAGGATCTCCCCCGACCTGACCACGATATCGGCCCTGGCCTGTGGCCAGGCTGCGGTGACGACGGCGGTGAGGGAGAGGATGATCTTGCCCGGCGGCGCGGCTGGTGGCGTATAGAGCGCCTTGAGATCGCGCCCGATCATCAGGCGGATCATGGCATCATGGGTGATCTCGTTGCGGGCCAGTTCGCCCACCACCTTGCCGTCCCGCAGCGCGAGCACACGATCGGCACAGGCCTCGATTTCGCTGAGGCGATGGGAAATGTAGATGACGGCAATGCCCTGCGCCTTGAGATCGGCGATCACCTGCATCAGGGTCTGGGTTTCCGTCAGCGTGAGCGATGAGGTGGGCTCGTCCATGATGACAACGCGCGCATCGATGGAGAGCGCCTTGGCAATCTCGAGCAGTTGCCGCTCGGCCAGGGAGAGCTCGACCACGGGCGTATCGGGGCCAAAGCGGGCGCCGACCCGGCCTAGCAGTGGCCGGGCGGCCTCGCGCATGCCCTGGCGGTCGAGCAGGCCAAGGGGCGCCGAGCGCTTTTCGCGGCCGAGGAAGATGTTGGCGGCGACATCGAGATTGTCGAAGACGTTGAGTTCCTGATGCACGAAGGCAATGCCGGCGGCCTGCGAGGCGGTGACACTGAGCCGGGCAAACTCGGCATGGCCGATGACGATGCGACCCGAGGTCGGCTCGATGACGCCGCCGAGGATCTTCATCAGGGTCGACTTGCCCGCTCCGTTCTCGCCGACCAGGCCCAGCACTTCGCCGCGATGGACGCTCATGCTGACGTCGGACAGCGCCACCACGCCCGGATAGGCCTTGGAGATGGACTGGAGCGCCAGCAGGGGCAGGGCAGAAGGCGTTGAGAGGGGCATAGTGGGCACCTGACGTCGCAAGCTAAAGAGTTCCGCACCGGGATGATGAAACCCCGGTGCGGTGGGCTCGGCGGGGAGAATCAGCCGCCGATACGCGCCTTGAGTTCAGCCGCGAAGGCATCGACATTGGCTGCATCGATCACCTTGGTGGGCACGATGA
>JAHJOS010000727.1 GCA_018820005.1 Alphaproteobacteria bacterium
CATTCTGGCGGTGATCGCCTGGATGGCCGGCATGCTGTTCCTGCCCCGCCTCTATGCCTATGACGTCGAGCAGAACGCCAAGCCCGAGCCTCTACGTGGCGAGATGCAGGGCCTGTTGCGGCTCTGGCAGACGCGGCTGCTGCGCATCATCGTCAATCCGGCCATGATCCTGGCCTGGGCCTTTGGCCTATGGCTGATCCATATCGACGTTTCCGCCCGTGGCTGGGCCTTTCTGGCCGAGCCCTGGATGGTGACGAAACTGGTCGGCGTCTTCCTGCTGAGCGGTTGGCATGGGTTCCTGGCCGGTCAGAGGAAGAAGATCGCCGCGGGGACATCGAAATATTCAGGCAAGTTCTGGCGGATGACCAATGAGGTCCCGTTCGTCCTCGCCATTATCATGGTGCTGTCGGTGACGACGGAGTGGACCTTCGGTTGAAGGCTCCGATCCTTGCGAATCGAAGCCTTCATGGCGACGCTTCTACTTCAGACCTGAGCCAGGCCGCCGTCGACGAAGACCTCGCCGCCGGTCATGAAGCTACTGTCCGATGAAGCCAGGAAGGCCGCGACGGCGCCGGTCTCCGACGGTTCGCCCATCCGGCCGAGCACGGTCGATGCCCCTATCGCCGAGATACCCTCATCACCGAGAACCTCGAGCGCCAGCTCGGTCGTGATCGGTCCGGGAGACAGGACGTTGACGCGAATGCCTGTACCTTTCAGGTCCAGCGCCCAGGACCGCGCCAGATTGCGGATCGCGGCCTTGGTGGCGCTGTAGATGCTGAAGGCGGGTGTTCCCATCACCCCGGTGCTGGAGCCGGTCAGGATGATCGACCCCCCTTCGCTCATCAGCGGCAGGGCCTTCTGCACCGTGAAGACCGTTCCCTTTACATTGACGTCGAAAATCTGATCGTAGTGTTCAGGCGTGATTTCGCCCAACCTCGCGAAGGCGCCGGTTCCGGCGTTGGCGAACAGGATGTCCAGACTGCCGCGCTCGGACTTCACCGTTTCATAGAGCCGGTCGAGGTCGGCCTGATCGGTGATGGAGCCGCTTACCGCACGGGCGTTGTCACCGAGTTGGTTCACCGCGTCCTCGAGTTGAGCTCGCCGCCGTCCAAAGAGATAGACGAAGGCGCCTTCCTCGACGAACCTTTTGGCGGCTCCCAGGCCGATGCCGCTTCCGCCCCCCGTCACAACCGCCGTCTTGCCGCTTAGTCTGCTCATGATGTGCTCCTTCATTGGTTGCACAGAGCTGGCGGCGCACCTACCTAACAGCAAGTATGCACCTTTTGGTAAGTGCCAAGAAATGTCAGCGAAAGTATCAGACCCGGTTTCGGAGTCTCTTCCGATCCAGCCGCAGGCCGAGACCGATAGTTCAACCCTGCCAGGGTTTACCTGCGGACTTGACGCGACTCTGCGGGTTGTTTCCGGCAAGTGGAAACCTTTGGTGCTCTACTTCCTCGCCCAAGGGGGGCCAACCCGTTACGGAGACCTTCGGCGCGCGGTGCGGGATGTCAGCGACAAGATGTTGATCCAGCACCTCAAGGAGCTGGAGGCCGACGGTCTGGTGAAGAGAACAGACTATAAGGAAATCCCTCCGCGCGTTGACTACAGCCTCACGCCCCTGGGACGCAGTCTCGCGCAGGCGCTGGTTCCGCTCTGTACCTGGGGCGCCGAAAACATGGCGGAGGTCACTCGCATATTCGCTGAACGCGACGCCTGGAGAGACAAGGGGCGTAAAGCGTGATGAAAGACCGCAACGCCTCCGCTTGACCTTCACCCCCGCCTGTGGTTCCGCTGGCGACGAACCGTTCGGCTTTGTCGGCGGTCCCTCTCTTTTCGCGACGCCCGCCGGTTCTACCAGCGGGAGCCCGCCGCGCTCCCCTTCGGCCGTAAGGCCAGACATTTCCAGATACCCGACGCCGCAGCCCTGTTGCGCGCGCCCGCGAGCCTGCACCATGACCGACGTCCGCGACACCAATCCCGACACGCCCGAAACCGAGACCCTCGACGCGGAGGTCCGGACCCATCACGGCGCCGAATATGAAGCCGGCGAGTCCGCCGGCGCCGATTCCGGCGTGGACACAACGGCCGACGACGAGGACGACGGCGAGCCCGTCGTCGCCAACGGCCGGATCACCCTGGCCGAGCTGAACGAGAAGACGCCGGCCGATCTGGTCGCCTTCGCCGAACAGCTGGAGGTCGAGAACGCCTCCAACCTGCGCAAGCAGGATCTGCTGTTCGCGATCCTGAAGGCGCTGG
>JAHJOS010000394.1 GCA_018820005.1 Alphaproteobacteria bacterium
CCTCAACAATGCGCCGGTATTCGCCCCCATCCGGATACCGCTGCTCAGCGACATTCCGGTGCTCGGGCCGGTGCTGTTCCAGCAGAACCTGTTTGTCTATGGCGCCCTGATCCTCGTCGCCATCGCCACCTACTATCTCTTCTACACCCGTACGGGTCTGCGGGCCCGGGCCGTGGGCGAACACCCGCAGGCGGCAGACACTCTGGGCATCAATGTCTATCGGACGCGCTACATCAATGTGACGCTGGCCGGCATGGTGGCCGGTTTCGGCGGCGCCTGGTTCACGCTCGGCTCGGTCGGCATGTTCGACGAGGGCATGACCGGCGGGCGCGGCTATATCGGTCTGGCAGCCATGATCTTTGGTCGCTGGCATCCGGTCGGTGCGCTACTGGCTGCCCTGGTTTTCGGCTTCGCCGATTCCCTGCAACAGAAACTTGCGCTGCTGCAGACGCCCATCCCGTCGGAGTTCCTCGCCATGGCGCCCTATCTGGCAACCATCGTGCTGGTGGCCGGATTGGTCGGCCGCGCCCGCCCGCCTGCCGCGGACGGCAAGGCCTACGTCAAGGAGTGATCCTCGCCACGCGACCGGGCCGAGATCCTGTCCGCGATGCTGGAGAGTGTAGTCGCAGCGCCGCCCTGCCGGAACCGGCAGGCAATGCCCCGCAGGGCACGGCGCTACGCCGCAGGCGCTGCGCCGGCCTCGGCGCTCGCCACCTGACGCTTGACCGCCAGAAAGCTGTCGGGACTGACGGACACCGAGTTGATCCCGCATTCCACGAGGAACCGCGCAAATTCGGGATAGTCGCTGGGCGCCTGACCGCAGAGGCCAATCTTGGCCCCTACCTCGCCGGCCTCCTTGATGACACGGGCAATCATCCATTTGACCGCTTCGTCCTGTTCATCGAACAGCTCGGAGAGGTCGCTCGAGTCGCGATCGACGCCGAGCGTGAGCTGGGTCAGATCGTTCGAACCGATCGAGAAGCCATCGAAGCGCTCGGCGAATTGCCTCGCCAGGATGACATTGGCCGGGATTTCGCACATGACGTAGACCTGCAGGCCGGCCTGTCCGCGTTCCAGGCCATTGGCCGCCATCTCCGCCAGTACCCTGTCGGCTTCCTTGATCGACCGGCAGAACGGGATCATCACCACGACATTGTCAAAGCCCATCTCCTCGCGCAGCCGCTTGATGGCCTTGCACTCCAGGGCGAAGCCATCGCGGTAGCGCGGTGAATAGTAGCGCGACGCGCCGCGGAAGCCGATCATCGGGTTGTCTTCCTCGGGCTCGAATTCGGCGCCCCCGAGCAGGCCCGCATATTCATTGGTCTTGAAGTCGCTCATCCGCACGATGACCGGCTTGGGATGGGCCGCCGCCGCCAGACGCGCCAGCCCGCGCGAGAGCTTGTCGACAAAATATTCGGGCTTGTCCGCATAACCCACGGTCAGCGCGGCAATCTCGCTTTTCGCCGCCGCGTCGGTGAGCTCGTTGAATTTGACCAGGGCCATGGGATGCACCTGGATGGCATTGCTGACGACGAACTCCATCCGCGCCAGACCCACGCCGTCGGCGGGCAGGCGCCACCAGCGAAAGGCCGCTCCCGGATTGGCGAGGTTCAGCATGACCTCGGTGCGGGTCTGCGGCACGTCGGTAATATCGACCTTGCTGACCGTGAATTCTGCCTTGCCATCATAGACAAAACCTTCCTCGCCTTCGGCGCAGGACACCGTCACGACCTGGTCGGTATGCAGCATATGGGTGGCGTTGCCACAGCCCACGATGGCCGGCAGACCTAGTTCGCGGCTGACGATGGCGGCGTGCGATGTTCGCCCTCCATGATCGGTGATGATGGCGGCGGCGCGTTTCATGATCGGTCCCCAATCGGGATCGGTATTGGAGGTGACCAGGATCGAGCCATCGACAAACTGGTCGAAATCCTTGACGTCCCTGATCAGGCAGACCGGGGCCGAAACGATGGCATCGCCCACTGCGGCCCCCGACACCATGAGCCTGCCCTTCTTGCCGATCTCGAACGAGGTGAAGACCCCGGCTTCGCGGCGCGCCTGCACCGTCTCGGGACGCGCCTGCACGATGA
>JAHJOS010000395.1 GCA_018820005.1 Alphaproteobacteria bacterium
CGAGGTCGAGAGCGTAATGCGGCGTTTGGACAGGCTCATGCCATCGCCCGCCGAGGCAATCAGCAGCGCCTGCTTGACGTTGTCGTAATTATAGAGCGGCTCGCCCATGCCCATCATCACCACATTGGTGATCGCCCGCGTGCCGGCAGCCGGCACCAGCCCGCCATCAGCCGGGCGCACGCCGCCGGGGAAATCGCCCAGCTGTTCGCGCGCCATCAGGATCTGCCCCAGGATTTCCCCTGCGGTCAGGTTGCGCACCAGCTTTTGCGTGCCCGTGTGGCAGAACGAACAGGTCAGCGTGCAGCCCACCTGCGAGGAAACGCACAGCGTGCCGCGGTCTTCTTCGGGAATATAGACAGTCTCGACTTCGACCGGCGGATAGTTCGGATTGGCCGGATCGCGGAAGCGGAACAGCCATTTGCGCGTGCCGTCGGTCGATACCTGCTCGGAGACGATCTCGGGACGGTCGAGGTTAAACACATCGCTCAGCTTCTGCCGAAACGGCGCCGCCACATTGGTCATGCGCTCGAAATCGGTGGTGCCATGCACATAAAGCCAGTTCCACAGCTGGCTGGCGCGCATCCGCGCTTCCTTGTCGGTGGCAAGCCCGGCCGTGCTCAGCGCCTCGGCCAGCTGGGGTTTGCTCAGACCGATAAGCGACGGCCGGCTGCTGCTGGCAGGACGGACAGCGGACGAATGGTCAAGGTTCAGCGCGATGCTCATGGCAGGCCAAGGTTCACAAAAAATCGACAACAATGCAGGAAAGCCTGCGGGCCTTAGCATATAGGCGCCGATTTATCAAAGTCACGCCAGCGCGAACCGGCAATGCGCTGCCCGGGCAGCGCGGCGGTTTAGCACGACAAACGCGCCTGAAGGCCCGCCCGTGGCCTCAGCAGCCCGATGCGATCGACTGCTGGGCGGCCGTGGCGCCCGAGAGCGAATAGGACTGCGTCACCTTGATGCCACCGGCGGTCACGCCCTCGACCACCATGCTCGAGCCGGCCCGCATGGCCGACGCCAGGGCAGTCGACTGCCCGGTATCATCGAGCCAGGCCGCATCGTTCTGGGTGAACAGGTTGAACACCTGACCGCCCACATTGATGGTGGCCTTGCTGTCGGGCTGGAACGCGAAGCCGGCCACCAGGTTGAATTCGGTGGCGATATTTTCGGCCGGGCGCTTGGTTACATAGATATAGGCCTGGGTATAGCCATCGGGCGTGGGCGCGACGCTCTCCGGCTTGGTCATGGCAAAGCAGACCGGCCCGGTGCCGTCATTGGCGCTATAGCTCGACCAGGCCCGATGTTCCCCCAGAAGCTGCACCTGCTGGGCACTGGCACTGGCGGTCAGGGCTAGGCTGGCAACAAGGGCAAGCGCCACGGCAAACTTGGTCATCAGGGCCTCAATAACGAGAAGGGGCGAGGGGCCGATCGGCCCGCCGCCCAGTTATGGCGGAATGCCCGCGCGGGGCAACCCGGAAAAATCAGCCTATTTGCAGGCTGCGTCGATCGCGTTCATCGCCGCGGTCGCGCCGCTGAGCGAATAGGTGTCGGTCGTGTTGGTGCCGCGCTGGCTGGTGCCCTTGACGCTCAGCTTGGTGCCGGCCTTGAACGCCTGCACGAAGCCGCCTTCATCGCCCGTCGATGCCAGCCATGCAGCGGCGCCTTCAGTGACCATGGGGTAGGACTTGCCATCAATGCTGGCGCTTGCCTTGGCATCGCTGGTGTTGAACGGGTAGCCGATGATCGACTGTACCTCGTTCTTGGTGCCCATTCCCTTGCGGTGAATGATCATGAAATGGATCGGGTCACGGTTGGCGCCAGCCGGCTCGCTGCTCTGCGGCGTTGCCGAAATATAGCAGATCATCCCGCTCGCGTCGGTGGCCTGCCAGGCCGTCCACGCATTGAAAGTGCCCAATTCGGTGGCTTGTTGCGCCTGTGCGGCAGGTGCCAGGGCAATTGTTGCGCCCAGCGCAAGCCCCAGAACCAGACTGCCGGTTTTGCTCATCATCGCCAATCTCTTCCTCATCTTGAAGGTCCGTGCCAGGGAGAACTGCCCGCCAAGTCTGCTCCCAACGACAAGTCTGCTCCCAACTTGGTTACCAAGGTCTCAAATGCCGCCGCATCCGATCCAATTTGGTTCAATAGCAGCGCAATCGCGGCGGCAATTTGGCAGCAGCTGCCATGTGGTGTCCGGTTTGCGCCGTCAGGGTTAACATTGCGCTAACAATGGCGTGACTGACAGCGTCGGCGTTAGCCGATCGCGTCAGGCCCAGCGTCGGCCGCCAGGCCGATCGCGTCAGGCCCAATCGTGTCCGCACCCGTCCTATGCCGCCAGCGGATAGGCCTGTTCCACCACATAGGGCCCGCCACCCACCGAATCCCGGCTCGAAAACAGCACGAAGCGTCCAACCGGAAACTGCAGCGGCTCAAAGCGCCCGGCATCGGCCATGTATTGTGCGGCATCCATGGCATTGGTCCCGCGCAGCCGGGCCAGCGTCACATGCGGCACAAACTTTCGCCCTTCTGCGGGCAGGCCCGCCCGCTGCAAAACCCGTTCCTGGGCGGCCTGCAACTGGCTGAGCGCCAGGCTCGGTTCGACGCCGGCAAACAGCGCCCTTGGCTTGTCGCCGCCAAAGATCCCCAGATGGGTCAGCCGCACGTCAAACCGCATCGAATTGGACAGCCGGTCGAGACTGTCGGCAACCTCATCGGCGGTCTGGTGATCCACATCGCCGATGAATCTCAAGGTAATGTGATAGCTTTCGGTGTCGATCCAGCGGGCGCCTGTCAGCCCACCGCGCTTGAGCGAGAGGGCAAAGCCGACCGCATCGGGGATCTCGAGACCGGTGAAGAGCCGGGGCATAGGGCCCTCCTCTACTAGGGATCAGCACGATTCGAGACTTCAGCCTAGCACAGGCAAAAGGTCTGGCCAGTCGATTCGTCGCACGCCCCCATCAAGTCTTGTAAACGCTTGGAGGGGCATCCATATTGATGCCCAAGTGGCAGTAAGTGCCCACCGGCGGTGCAACAGACCGCTCCATGATCGAAAGGAACCGAAATTGGCTCAATTTGACCGCCAGACCCTCGGAGCACGGGCCGGATCGGCCGCGGCCATCGACGAGGGCCTTCGCAGCTATATGCTGCGCGTCTACAATTACATGGGCATTGGCCTGGTTGTAACCGGCTTTGCAGCCTGGTTCGCCGCTGCTGCTGCCGTCACGACCGACCCTGCCGCCGCCGTGGCCACCATGAACAATGGCACCATGCTGACGCAGTGGGGCTATCTGCTGTTCGCCAGCCCACTGCAGTGGGTGGTGATGCTCGCCCCGCTCGCCTTTGTGCTGGTGCTGAGCTTTGGCATCAACAAGCTCTCGGTTCCGGCCGCTCAGGCCACGTTCTGGGGCTTCGCCGCCATCATGGGCCTGTCGCTGTCGTCCATCTTCCTGGTCTACACCGACGCCTCGATCGCCAAGGTGTTCTTCATCACCGCCGCCACCTTCGGTGCCATGAGCCTTTATGGCTACACCACCAAGCGTGACCTGACCCAGATGGGCAGCTTCCTGATGATGGGCCTGATCGGCCTGATCATCGCGTCGCTGGTCAACATGTTCATGCAGTCCTCGATGATGGAATTCATCATCTCGGTTGTTGGCGTGCTGATCTTCGTGGGCCTGACCGCCTACGACA
>JAHJOS010000396.1 GCA_018820005.1 Alphaproteobacteria bacterium
GAGAAGCGGTTGAAGACGGCGAACATGATGAGCACGCCAAAGGGCAGCGTCCAGGTCATATGCGCGCCATAGGCCGAGCTGAACCAGGCCGGGCGCAGACCCAATTGCTGGAACAACACGCCAATGCCGAGTGAGACAATGATGGAGGGCACCACAAGGCTTGCCACCGTGAGGTAGAACAGCGGCGTGGCGCCGAAGAAGCGGCGGCGGAAGGCGAGGCCCGCCAGCAGCGACACCACGACGGTTGCGGCCATGACCATCAGGCCCAGGGTGAGCGAGCGCGAGAAGCTGGCGCCGAAATCGCCCACGGCCTGCTGCTCGAACAGGTTCTGGAACCAGCGGACCGAGACGCCATTGAGGGGAAAGGTCAGCCCGCCCTGGGGGCCCTGGAAGGAGAGAATAAAGATGGCCGAGAGCGGACCATAAAGGAACAGCACAAAGAGAATGAAGAAAGCGGCGAGAACATAGAAGCCGGGGGAACGCTTTTCCTGACCCATCTCAGAGCTCCTTGCGAATGTCGACGATGCGCAGGATGCCTGCGACCATGGAGAGCACCACCACCAGCAGCATGACGGCATTGGCGGCGGCGGCGGGATATTGCAGCAGGCTCATCTGGTTGCGCATCATCAGTGCCACCGAGGCGCTCTGGCCGCCGCTCATCACCTGGATGGTGGAGAAATCGGCCATGACCAGGGTGACGACAAAGATGCTGCCGATGGCGATGCCGGGCTTGGCCAGCGGCAGAATGACATTGATGATGATCTGCCAGTCGCTGGCGCCGCCGTCGCGGGCGGCCTCGACCAGGGATTTATCGATGCGCATCATGGTGTTGAAGATCGGGGTGACCATAAAGAGCGTGTAGAGATGCACCATGGCCAGGATCACGGCGAAATCGGAATAGAGCAGCCATTCGACCGGCTGATCGACAATGCCGGCGCCCACCAGGGCCGAATTGACCAGGCCATTGCGTCCCAGCACGGGGATCCAGGAGATCATGCGGATGATGTTGGAGGTGAGGAACGGAACGGTGCAAACCAGGAACAGCACGGTTTGCGTCGAGGCCTTGCGCACGTGGAAAGCGAGGAAATAGGCGACCCAGAAGCCGATGAAGGCGGTGATGGCCCAGACGATGGCGGCGAATTTGAGCGTATTGCCATAGGTCTTCCAGGTGACCCAGCTGCCCAGTGTCTCGGCATAGTTCAAGGTCATGAAGCCAGGATACATGCCGGCGAAATCATAGTCCCAGAAGCTGACGACCAGCAGCAGCAGGATGGGCAGCGCCAGGAAGAAGCCGAGAATGATCAGCAGGGGCGTGGCCTGCAGGTAGGGCGTCGCGCGGCTGAGCAGATTGTTCATTGAATTATCCTCGACAAATGGCGGCCCATTTCGCTCAGTCGACACCCTCCCCCTTGTGGGGAGGGATCAAGGGAGGGGGTGGTAGGCCCCGATATTGTGGCTCTCGCCACCCCCTCCCAACCTCCCCCATCAAGGGGGAGGTGCTCGTTCGGTGGTTGAGGAATCATCCAGTTCTTGCCTGGGACGTCCCTCCATCCCCCCCACACAGGGGGGACGGTGGTGACAAGGTTTAGGCAGCGATGAACTCGTTCCAGCGGCGGACCATGTAGCGGTCTTCGTCCATCACCGAGTTCCAGCAGGCGACATGGCCCATGCGTTCAAGGAACGAGCCGCCATCGCGCACGGCGCCGGCCTTTTCCATGACGGTGCCATCGGGTGCCTTGATTTCGCCGACGGCTGGCTTGCCCTCGATCCAATAGCCCCACTCGTCCTCGGACATGTATTCCTTGGCGGTGTCCATGGCAGCCGAGTAATAGCCCTGGCGATTGAGGTAACCACCGACCCAGCCGGAGGTGTACCAGTTGATATATTCATATGCGGCGTCGAGCTGGGCGCCTTCGAGGTGCGCGGCCAGACCCAGACCACCACCCCAGGAGCGATAGCCTTCCTTGAGAGGCTGGTATTTGCAGGCGATGCCCTTGGCGCGAACCGCAGCCACTGCCGGCGACCACATCGACTGGATCACGACTTCGCCCGAGCTCATCAGGTTGACGCTCTCGTCAAAGCTCTTCCAGAAAGCGCGGAACTGGCCGTCCTGCTTGGCCTTGATCAGGAAGTCGATGGTGGCATCGATCTCGGCGGTGGTCATGTTGCCCTTGTCGGCATAGGTGATATTGCCCATGGCCTCCATGATCATGGCCGCGTCCATGATGCCGATCGAGGGGATGTTGAGGATGGACGTCTTGCCCTTGAAGGCCGGGTCCATGATGTCAGCCCAGGTGGTGATCTCGCGACCTACCAGGTCGGGGCGAATGCCAAGGGTGTCGGCATTGTAGATGGTGGGGACCATGGTGAAGAATTCGGTTTCGCCCTTGGCAAATTCCTTGCTGTCCATTGCCTCGACATAGCCAACGGTGTGCGGCGCAGTGCCTTGGGCGATGACGCTGTCGGGGGTCAGCTTGCCGGTTTTGAACAGCGGGACGATCTTGTCGTAATAGGTCAGCTTCTTGATATCCATCGGCTGGATCACGCCGGCCGGGAACACCTTCTTGAGGATCCAGTATTCGATGTCGGCGATATCATAGCTGTCGGGCTGGGTCACAGCGCGCTGGGCGGCTGCGTCGGAGTCGGTCGCCGTCATTTCGAGCGTAATGCCCAGGTCTGCCTTGCACTTTTCGGCAATGGCATTGAGGTTGGACACGCCCGTGCCGAACTGGCGCAGGGTAATGGGGTTCTGAGCCCAGATGGTGGGGAAGCCCGTGATGGCGCCCGAGCCGACCGCGGCGCCTGCGACGGCAGCAGCGCCCGTCTTGAGCAGGTTGCGGCGGGAGATACCGGTCTTTTTGATCATGTCAGTCATTGCCTTGTCCCTGTTGTGGTTCGACCTAATTGGGGCGGCCCAGGACGATGGCGTCCGTGGCATCCCAATGCACTGGCACCGCGTCGCCGACCGACACGGGCATTGAAAAAAAGCTCACGTCATCGACAATCGCTGTGAAATCCTCGACACCGGCACCGTCAATCGACAGCTTTACGGTGCCGCCGCGGTATTCGACATTGGTGACGAGACCGGTGAAGCCCAGACCCTTGACCGGGCTTTCGCCGATGCGGACATGGTCGGTGCGGATGGCAGCGTCGGCGGCAGAGCCGATGGCTGCAGCCTCGCCGAGCGCCAAGAAGGTGCCGCCGCCGGGGACGGCTATTTCCACGGTTCGATCGGCAGCGGCGGTCACCGCGCCGGAGATGACATTGTGATCGCCCATGAAGCGGGCGACGAAGGCAGTGGCGGGGCGCTCGAACACCTCACGCGGGGCGGCGGCCTGCTCGATGCGGCCATCGCTCATCACCACGATCAGGTCGGCAAGGGCCATGGCCTCTTCCTGGCTGTGGGTGACGTGGACAAAGGTGATGCCCAGGCGCTTCTGCAGCTTTTTGAGCTCGGCGCGCATGCGGATCTTGAGGAAAGGGTCGAGCGCGGACAGCGGCTCATCGAGCA
>JAHJOS010000397.1 GCA_018820005.1 Alphaproteobacteria bacterium
CTGGGCGATCAGAGCTTCAAGGGCTATCCCAAGAGCTTTTCCTGGTTCGGCCAGGGTTATGTGTGGGGCGTGATCTCGTTCGAGCTGCTGCTGTTTGCGGTCTGTGCGCTGATCTATTGGGTATTGCTGCACAGAACCAATTTTGGTCGCCGCATCTTTGCCATCGGCAACAATGACGTAGCGGCGCGGTTCTCCGGCGTGCGGGTGGACCGTATCAAGTTTATCCTGTTTTGCCTGACCGGCCTGATGAGTGGACTGGCTGCCGTGCTGCTGACGGCCCGGCTGGGCTCAACGCGCCCCTCGATTGCCGAGGGCTGGGAGCTGGAGGCCATCACCATGGTGGTGCTGGGCGGCGTCTCCATTGTCGGTGGCGCCGGTTCCATTCTGGGCGTGGTGCTGGCGGCGCTGATCATGGGGCTGGTCACCTTTGGTCTGGGCCTGCTCAATGTGCCGGGCATCGTGATGTCCATCTTCATCGGCGGCCTGCTGATCGTAGTGATCGCGCTGCCCATCCTGTTCCGCATGTGGAGGCAACGTGCATGATCATCACCGACGGCGATTACGAAAAGCACGCCTTCAAGATGCAGCTCAACCCCGGCATGGCAGCGGAATACAAGAAGCGCCATGACGAGATTTATCCCGAACTGGTCGACCTGCTGCAGGAGGCGGGCGTGAAGGACTATTCGATCCACCTCGACGAGGAGACCAATATCCTGTTCGGCGTGCTCTGGCGTCGGCGGGACCACACCATGGCCGGTCTGCCCTCGACGGCGGTGATGCAGCGCTGGTGGGCGCATATGGCCGATGTGATGGCTACCAATGAGCAGAATGAGCCGCTTTCGGTCGATCTGACGCCCATGTTCTGGATGAAGTAACCTCCGCGCTGGCGAGAACGAATAGTTCGGTGTTCGGCCCAGTCGCGATTGGTCCGGATCGACAGGCGGTGCGTATCAACGGTTGATCGGGCGGCAATATGCCGCCATGCTGACATGGCTTGTCAGTATTGGTTGATAGGAGAGCGTCCCCGCCGGGCGGTCTGATCCGCGGCAGCGTTTTGCGCTGCGACCCGATGCACAGATCCAGGCTGGTCCTCGCGCCAGCACACCAGAAAAACGGAGAATTCCATGCGCCGCACGTCCATGCTTTTGAGCGCCGTCGCCGCTTTGGCGATGACCATCACCGCAGCCAACGCACAGGTCGTGGTGTCGTCCAAGATCGACACCGAAGGCGGTGTTCTGGGCAATATCATCAAGCAGGTCCTTGAGGCCAACGACATCCAGGTGCAGGACCGCATCCAGTTGGGTGCGACCCCGATCGTGCGTCAGGCCATTACCGCCGGCGAAATCGATATCTATCCCGAGTACACCGGCAATGCTGCCTTCTTCTTTGACAAGGCCGATGACCCGATCTGGAATGACGCGGCTGCGGCCTATGCCGAAGCGGCCAAGCTCGATCTTGAGGCCAACAAGATCGTCTGGCTGACCCCTTCGCCTGCCAACAACACCTGGGCCGTTGCGGTGCGCAATGATGTGGCCGAAGCCAACAATCTCAATAGCTTCAGCGAGTTCGGCGCCTGGGTTGCCGGTGGTGGCGAGGTCAAGCTGGCGGCTTCGTCCGAGTTCGTGAACTCACCTGCTGCACTGCCCAAGTTTGAAGAAGTCTATGGCTTCAAATTGACGCCCGACCAGCTGATCACGCTTTCGGGCGGCGACACAGCGGCCACTATTGCCGCTGCGGCCCAGCAGACCAACGGCGTCAATGCCGCCATGGTCTATGGCACTGACGGCGGTATTGCGCCGTCGGGCCTCAAGGTGCTCGAGGACGACAAGGGCGTACAGCCTGTCTACCAGCCGGCGCCTATCATCCGTCAGGCCGTGCTGGATGAGTACCCGCAGATTGCTGACCTGCTCAAGCCGGTCTTTGAAGGTCTTACGCTCGAAGTATTGCAGGACCTCAACGGTCGCGTGCAGGTGGGCGGCGAGGCTGCGGCGACTGTCGCGACCGACTATCTGACCAAGGGTGGCTTCCTCAAGTAAGCCCGTTGGGACGGGGCCGCGCCTCGTCCCGGTCTTTGTCGTCATCCTCGGCTCAAACCCGAGGGTGACGCTTGGTGGTTCTGGGGAAATCTGGCCAGGCCGCCCGCGCCACCAGGCTAGTGACCGTCATCGGAGTCAGCATGAGCCTTGCCGATACCGCCGACGCCCATGCGCGCCCCACCTGGCTTGCCCTCGACAAGCTGGGGGTGCTGATTGCAATTGTCGCGGCAGTTGGCGTCGTTCTTCCATTTGCGCTTTTCCGGGCCAATCGGATCGTGCCGGGTGAGACGATCATGCTGCCTGCGGCCCTGCCTTTGCCGCTGGTATTCTTGCTGGCCGCCGTGTTGTTGGCGGGCTTTGTTGCGGCCCTGTTGCGCTGGCCGGCATGGCTGAAACTTGCAACCGGCTTTGTTGTACTGGCAACTCTCTTTGTGCTCGTTGGCCTGGCAGCGAGCTATCTAACGCCCGAAGGCGAGACGTTTGCGCGGGTTTCGCCGGGGGCCGGTTTCTGGGTGCTGGCCTTCGCCTTTGCGCTGCTGGTCACCGACGCGCTGACACGACTGCGGCTGCGGCCGCAGTATCGCGTCGCTATACTTGTGGCTGTGATCCTGGCCATGGCGCTGCTGCTGTGGAGCGGGCTGTGGAACGATCTGTCCATGCTCAAGGAATATGCCAGTCGGGCCCAGGCTTTCTGGAGCGAGGCGCAAACCCATCTGCTGCTTGCGTTTGGTTCGGTGGCGACAGCCGCGCTGGTCGGGGTGCCGCTGGGCATGGTCTGCTACAAAGTGCGGCGGCTGCGGGCAGGCGTGCTTAATGTGCTCAATATTGTCCAAACCATTCCATCCATTGCGCTTTTCGGTTTGCTGATCGCGCCGCTGGCCTGGGTGGCGGCCAATGTGCCCGGGGCCAAGGCCATCGGCATTTCCGGGATCGGCGCCGCGCCGGCTCTCTTGGCCCTGTTTGCCTATTCGCTGCTGCCCATCGTTTCCAATACCGTGGTCGGCCTGCTCGGCGTTTCGCCGGCGGCGATCGACGCGGCGCGCGGCATGGGGATGACCCGCTGGCAGCGTCTGCTGGCGGTGGAACTGCCCTTGGCCTTTCCTGTGATCCTGACCGGTATTCGCATCGTGCTGGTACAGAACATCGGGCTGACGACCATCGCGGCGCTGATCGGCGGCGGCGGCTTTGGGGTTTTCGTGTTTCAGGGCATCGGCCAGACGGCGATGGACCTGGTGCTGTTGGGGGCTGTTCCGACGGTCGCGCTGGCGTTTGCCGCTGCCGTGCTGCTGGACGCTCTGGTTGACATGACTGCGCGCGGGGCCCGCCCATGATCGAGATCGACGACGTTTCCCGGCTCTATGGCGGCGTGCCCGTGGTGGACCATGTGACCCTGACCATCCAGCCACGCACCATCTGCGTGGTGGTGGGCACATCGGGATCGGGCAAGACGACCTTGCTGCGGATGATCAACAAGCTGGTCAATCCATCCAGCGGGAGCCTGCGCATCGATGGCGAGGATATCGCTGGTATTCCGGCCTATGAACTGCGGCGCCGCATCGGCTATGCCATTCAGGGACATGGACTTTTCCCCCACCGCACCGTGGGGCAGAATATTGCCACCGTGCCCAAGCTGCTCGGGTGGGACAAGGCCAAGACGGCCGACCGTGTCGACGAACTGCTGACCCTGTTCCAGCTTGATCCCCAGGCCTTCCGCGATCGCCTGCCGCATCAATTGAGCGGTGGCGAACAACAGCGCGTCGGCGTGGCGCGTGCCCTGGCGGCCAAGCCCAATATCCTTCTGATGGATGAACCCTATGGCGCGCTCGATCCGGTCATTCGCGCCAAGGCGCAGCACGACTTGCTGGCAATCCAGCGCAAGCTGGGGACCACCATCGTGCTGGTGACCCATGACATGGAAGAAGCCATTCAGCTTGGCCATACCATTGCTGTGATGGCACACGGAAAGCTGCTGCAAAGCGCAACGCCCACCGAGATCATTGGTCACCCTGCGACGCCCTTCATTGCCGAACTGATCGGCAGCAGCGAGCGACCCTTCCGGCTGCTGGCGCTGTCTCGGGTTGCCGATCACATCGAGCCGGGGGTGGCGGAGGGAGCGCCGATCGATGCTGACGCGTCGCTGCGCGATGCCTATGCCGATATGCTGTGGAGTGCGCGATCAGCGATGCCTGTGACGCGTCATGGCGAGATCGTCGGGCGGCTGACGCTGGACGCGCTCGCCAAACTTGCAGCGCGGCCGCAATGAGCTGGGGCATTGCCATCCGGCTGGTGGCACTGGTTGTTCTGGTCGTTTTTCTTGTGCAGCCAGAACTGTTTGCAGGCGTCTTTGGCGCGCTGACGCAGAATGGCCAACCGTCGATCTACAATCAGGGCAGCCTGCTCGACATTACGTTGAGCCATCTCGGCATTGTCGCTGTCGCGACGCTGGCTGCAACGCTGGTGGCTGTTGCGCTCGCCATCATCGTCACGCGGCCGTTCGGCGCCGAGTTCCTGCCGCTGTCGCGCAGCCTCGCCAATATCGGCCAGACCTTTCCGCCTGTTGCCGTGCTGGCGCTGGCCGTGCCGCTGCTTGGCTTCGGGACGGCGCCGACATTGGTCGCGCTGTTTCTCTACGGCCTGCTACCGATTTTCGAGAATACGCTGACCGGGCTGACAAGTACCCCTCCGGCGGTGGTTGAGGCGGCGCGGGGCATGGGCATGACAGGCTGGCAACGCCTGGTCCGGGTCGAACTGCCCATTGCGCTGCCGGTGATCCTGGGTGGCATTCGCCTTTCGGTGGTCATTTCATTGGCAACCGCAACCATTGGCTCGACGGTCGCCGCCCGGACGCTGGGCGAGGTGATCATCGCCGGCCTGCAGTCCAACAACACTGCTTTCGTGCTGCAGGGCGGCCTGATTGTCGGGGTGCTGGCCGTACTGATCTATGACGGTCTATCGGCGCTAGAGCGCCTGTTGCTGGCGCGCAGCGGTCAGGCATCGCGCGCCAACGCCTGACCCAAGAGCATTCAGACCTTGATGGTGCCCTCATTGCGCCAGCTGTATTGCGGTGAAAAGCCGAGCATGCGTTTTGCCTTTTCGATCGAGAGCAGGGTGCCATTGGTTGAGATATTACCCTTGGTCGGCACGCCGGGGAAAACTTCAGCGAGCAGCGACATATTGGACCGGCTCATGACGGTATCGGCATTGGCGATGATGAAGGCCTCAAAGCCGGTGAAATCGGCCTGGATGGCCCGGCGGACTGCCTGTGCGCCATCGCGCGCATCGATGTAGCCCCACAAATTCCACTTGCGCGCCAAGGGTTCGGCGTCGAATTTGGGGAAGGCGGCATAGTCTTCAGGGTTCATCACGTTGGAGAACCGCAGCGCCGAAATGCGCAGCTCGGGGTCCCAGCGGCAAAACTGGGCGGCCATGGTTTCATCGAGCAGCTTGCCCAGCGAATAGGCCGATTCAGGGCGGGGATAATATTCTTCATCGACCGGCGCATAGGGCGGTGGCGTGTCAAAGGGCAGGCCCAGCACGGTTTCGCTCGAAGCGAAGGTGATGTTCTTGATGCCCGCCAGCCGGCAGGCCTCGAAGATATTGTAGGTGCTGGGGACATTGTTGGCGAAAGTGGCGGCGTTGGGGGCGATGCCGGGCGCCGGGATGGCGGCCAGATGCACCACCGCATCAAAGGGCCCGCCGCGCTCATCGACGCCACCGAGAATCGCCGAAGCCACCTGACCGAAGTCAGTCAGATCGACCCGCACGCTGGGGCAGATTTTCTCGCTCAGGGCGTGTTGATCAAGGTTGAGCACATCATAACCATGCGCCACCAGATCCCTGAGCACGGCGCGCCCGAGCTTGCCGCTGCCGCCGGTAACCAGAACCTTGGCCATTCTAACCTCCTCAAATATCAGCGTTTAATGCTGCATGTTGGCGCTAGCGTTGCATGGTTTGCCTGTGCTGCCAAGCCAAAGCCGACCAGTCGCGCGGCCGGCGCGATGAACGGTTTCTGAACGAGGGTCTCAGCGTGGGTTCAAGGGCAGGGCGGCATTGTCTGGGTCATGGATCGCAATTCTCTTGAGGGAGAGACAAATGACCAAGCAGCAGGAAAAAGTTCTCGTGGCGGCCTTGTGTGGCCTGGTAATCAGCGCGGTTGCCGCCTATGCCGTGCAGCCCGCAATCGCCAGCATGCAGACCGTTCAGCGCACGTCGCCATTTGCCAGCGTGCACCAGGCCAGCGTGCTTGACCTGCAGATTTTTTCGACCGCGCAGACCAGCAATTTCGCCCACACAGCGTCGGCAACCCGCCGCTGATGCCTGCTGGCGGCACCGAGCAAGCCTGCGTTTTGCACGCTGTTTGCCTGTTGTTTGCCGCCAGATTGCCTGCCGACCTCCATCGACCCCCATGCACTGTTGACTTTTCCGGTCCTGCGCTGTGATGAAAGCAGCCTGGAGCGGAGTTTTTTCAAGATGGATGCCAATCCTATTCTCGCCGAGACCATTCGCGGCAATTGGGTCGAAAATCGCCATCGTGGCGCCTACGCCGTGATCGATGCCGATGGCACGATCATCGCTTCGGCCGGCGATATCGAGCGGGCCATCTTTCCGCGCTCCGCCATCAAATCGATGCAGGCGCTCCCCATCTTCATCCAGCACGCCGACCAGAAATTCGAACACAGCTCTGCCGAGCTGGCCCTGGCCTGCGCCTCCCATCATGGTGAGGCCGATCATGTGGCCACAGCGAGTGGCCTATTGGCCCGGCTGGGCCTGTCGGTCGCCGATCTGGAATGCGGCGCGCACCAGCCCACCAATGCGGCGGCGCGCGAGGCGCTGCGGGCCGAGGGGCTTGAGCCCAGCGCGCTGCACAACAATTGCTCGGGCAAGCACTCGGGCATGCTGAGCGTGGCACTGGCCATGGGCATTTCGCCGGTCGGCTATGTCGGGCGCGAACATGCCGTGCAAAAGCAGGTGCGGGCTGCCGTCGAAGCTGTGATCGGTGAAGCCCTGACCGAGGGCAAATGCGGCACCGATGGCTGCTCCATCCCGACCTTTGCTGCGCCGCTGCGCGCCTTTGCTTATGGTTTTGCCCGCATGGCGACCGGCACAGGCCTGGCGCCTGAAATGGCGACCGCAGCGCGGCGGCTGTTCGATGCTGCAACCTCCCATCCGCACCTGGTGGCGGGCACCGACCATGCCGACACCCAGCTGATGAGCGTCTTCAAGGGACGGCTGATGCAGAAGGTGGGCGCCGAGGGCGTGCAGTGTGGCGCCATCCGCAACAAGGGCTGGGGCTATGCGCTCAAATGCGATGACGGCAATATCGCCGCCTCGCAGGCCATGCTGGCCGGGCTGCTGCTCGAGATTGCCGAACCCAACGCCGATCAGCGCGCGGTGCTCGAGCGCCTCGCACACCAGACCATCAAAAGCGTCAGGGGAGCCGAGGTCGGGGAGCTACGCGCAGCTGCGCACTGATTGCCGGGGTCAGGCGCCGCCGATCCGGACGTTGGGATAGGTGGCGGCGTTGGCGACCAGATCGGCCTCGACGATGTCCTTCCAGGCCAGCCCCGCCACATCGTGCTTGGCGCCGAATACGGCATTGCCCGCAACGGTCACCGTGCCGGCGCCATCCACGACGCTGACGCCAATGCCGATAATGCTGGACGAGATCACATTGCCCGAAATGGCGACATTGCGCAGATAGGGGCCATAGCCCGCCGCGATGCCGACGCCGGGAACGTTCTGGACCGTATTGCCTGATATGGCCGTGTCCGCCTCGGCATAGATGCCCAGCGGAATGGTGTCGGGATTGACCGCCGAGGTCGGCGTGATGTTGCGCACCAGATTGCCCGAGCACACCGCCAGCGCCCCGCCGACATCGAGATTGGTGATCGAAATGCCGGTGGCGGCGCCGTCGATGATATTGTTGGCGATGATCGAGCCGCTGAAGGCGAACTCGGAAAATATCGCCACTTCGCCTGAGCGCAGGCAGGTATTGCCGCTGACCTGGCAATTGTTGGTGGCATTGAGCCGTATGGCCGAGAAGGCGCAATCGGCCAGGTGATTATTGGCGACGATCACGCCATCGGCGCGGAACACATTGATGCCATTGCCATTCTGCCCATTGCCGCCCTCGCGCCAGTCGATATTGGCTATGGTATTGCCGGTGATGATGGAGCCATCGGCGCCGCTCTCGCTGCGCCAGATGCGGATGCCCGCATTGCCGCAATAGTTGAGATGGCTTGACGTGATGGCAACGCCGCGGCTGTCGATGGCATGGATGCCGGCATCGGCCAGCTCGGTGAAACGGCAATCGGTGATGGTGACGCCGGCGTCGGCAATGGCGACACCCACCGTGCCGTTGCGGAAGCGGCAGCGTTCGAGAACGATATCGTCACTGGCATCGATGCTCAGGCATGCGGTGCCGCCGGAAAAACCGATGTCGCGCAGCACCAGCGAGCCCTTGTCATAGACGCTGATGCCATTGCCGTCCCCGATCTGGGTGATTTCGGTGCTGCCCGGAACGCCCTCGACCACGATATTGGAAGGCAGGCCCAGTCCCTGGACATGGATGATGCCGGGCGGCAGGCGCAGTGTCTGGCCTGCGGCGGCGGCCTGATCGAGCGCGGCCTGCAATTGCGGCCCCTGGTTTTCCCCCGTGCCACCCACAACGCCCAGCGTTGCAGCATCCAGAACCGTATCGGCATAAGCGGCGGTGGGCGCCAGGGCAATCAAGGTGGCGGCGCCGGCGAGGGCGCGGCGGCGTGTGCAAACCAGTGTCTGTGTCATGCGCAGATCATGCACGATCATACCCCCTGGTGCCAATGGCATTGGAAAACAGACTTACACATTGTCCCCCACCAGTCCTGGCGGCTATAAGAACGCAGTTTTAGGGGGTGCCGAACCATGCTCGTTGACGACAAGATTTTCCTCGGCACCAGCACGCAGCCCGAATACATCGCGCTCAAATATGGCAATCGGCACGGCCTGGTGACGGGGGCAACCGGCACGGGCAAGACGGTGACCCTGCAGGTGATGGCCGAGGGCTTTTCGGCTGCCGGCGTGCCGGTCTTTGCCGCCGATATCAAGGGCGACCTTTCCGGCGTCGCCAACATGGGCAAGGCCCAGGGCTGGCAGACCCAGCGGGCCCAGGACATCGGCTTTACCGAATACAAGGACGACCAGTTTCCGGTGATCTTCTGGGACCTGTTCGGGCGCCAGGGCCATCCCATCCGCGCCACAATTTCGGAAATGGGCGCGCTGCTGCTCAGCCGGATGCTCGAACTCAACGACACCCAGGAAGGCGTGCTCAATATCGCCTTCAAGGTGGCCGATGATGAGGGGCTGCTGCTGCTCGATCTCAAGGATCTGCGCGCGCTGCTGGTGGATTTGCAGAACCGCGCCAAGGAGATCTCGACCCAGTACGGCAATGTTACCACGGCCTCGATTGGCGCGATCCAGCGCGCCTTGCTGGTGCTCGAACAGCAGGGCGCCGAGAATTTTTTTGGCGAACGCGCGCTCGATATCCGCGACCTGATGCGCATCGACCGCGATGGGCGTGGCTTCATTTCCATCCTGGCGGCCGACGAGCTGATGCGCGCGCCGCGTCTCTACGCCACGTTCCTGCTGTGGATGCTCTCGGAACTGTTCGAGGAATTGCCCGAGGTGGGCGATGTCGACAGGCCCAAGATCGTGTTCTTTTTCGATGAGGCGCATCTGCTGTTCGACGACGCGCCCAAGGTGCTGATCGACAAGGTCGAGCAGGTGGTGCGCCTCGTGCGGTCCAAGGGGGTAGGCGTCTACTTCGTAACCCAGAACCCCATCGATATTCCCGAATCGGTTCTGGCGCAGCTGGGCAATCGCGTGCAGCACGCGCTGCGGGCCTATACGCCGCGCGAGCAGAAGGCGGTGCGCGTGGCCGCCGAAACCTTCCGGCCCAATCCGGCATTTTCCACCGAGGAGGTGATTACCCAGCTCGGCATCGGCGAAGCGCTGGTATCGGTGCTCGAAGCCAAGGGCATTCCCTCCATGGTGGGTCGCACTCTGATCAGGCCGCCCTCGGCCCAGGTGGGGCCGATCCTGCCCGAAGAGCGCCGCGCCTTCATCGCCAATTCGCCAGTCGCCGGGGTCTATGACACGGCGGTCGATCGCGATTCTGCCTTTGAAGTGCTGGCCCGCAAGGCGCGCGACAAGCAGCTGGCCGAAGAACGCCAGCAGCAGGAGGAGCAGGACGCCAAGGAGGCCAAGCAGGCCCAGTCTGCCGAGCGGCGCTATCAGGACGACCGCCCGGTCCGGCGCTCCACCCGCCAGACGCCGGCCGAAGCGGCGATGAACTCGCTGGCGCGTACTGTTGCCAACCGGCTGGGAAGTGCGCTGGTGCGCGGCATTCTCGGCAGCCTCAAGCGCGGACGGTGATGAGCATGGATTTGACCGGCACCTCGATCACCCTGGGCATTTTCGCGTCCAACCGGGGCCCCGGCGACCCCGAGCGCGCCTCCATCATGAGCCAGGCCGGCACCTATCTGGCCAAGCGCGGTGCCCATCTGGTGTGCCTGGCCGAAAACGGCGACATCCCGGTGCCCCTGATTACCGCGGCCCGCACGGCAGGCGGCAAAGTCCAGATCGTTGCCGACGCCTCCATCGTGCTGCCCGCGGCCCTGAGCGGGGTCAGCATGGAAGTACATCAGACCCAGCCGGAGCGGTTCAACCGCATGGCCGAACTGTCACAGGGGCTGGTGGCGCTGCCCGGGTCGCTGGCATCGGCATCGGGCCTGTTCGGCACCTGGGCAGCCGCCAAGGCGCAGTCGCGCGCCATGCCCGTTGCCATGCTCAATCGCCACAAGGCCTTTGAGGTGATGCGTGGTTACGCCGCCGACGTGCTGTCGCCAGGCCTGCCCGGTCACGAGCGGGCGGTACAGTTTGCCGATTCCATCGAGGATCTGTGGAGCCGTATCAGCCGCCTGGTCACCGAAGGCCGCTAACGGCTTAGTGCTCGAGCCCGGGATGCTGCGGGCGGCGTTTGTCGGGGAACAGGGGCACCACATTGTCCGCCACCCGCCGGGTTGGCAGGGGCTGCGGCACGGGCATGGTGAGGCGATTGCGCCGTTCCGGGCCGCGATAGCCACCCAACACGCCCACCACACTGCGCGTGCGCAGCCGGGCCTGGATGCGCTGCAGCAGATGGCGCGGCGACATCGGCTTGATGACCACTTCATCGATACCGGCGCTGATTGCCTGATGGCGCATGGGCGGGGTGATGACACGGGTCAGGGCGATCACCGGGACGTCCTGGCTTTCAAGGGACCCATTGAGACGGATGCCTTCGACAAGCTCATAGGCCGGGTATTCCTGACGGTCGAAATCGCAGACCAGCATATGGATGGGGGCAAGGGCCATATAGGCCAGAAGCTCGACTTCGCTTTCGAAGACGCGAACCTTGAGGCGTGAATCAACGGCCACTACCATCGCCAGCAAAGACGATAGGGCAGGGGTTGCCGCTAGAATGGCAACGACCTTGGCTGGTTCTGTCACGAAGCCCCCTCATATTATGAACGTTTCGTTAACATGCCGAACCAAAGGGTAGAAGAGGGCACCACCCCGAATAGCTAATTGTCAGGGGAAAATATGACCCCGGAAAACACCAAACCCGCCAGCGCGGGGCGCTGACGGGCTTGGCAGAAGGCGTGATTGAAGCGCTTACTTGGCTTCTTCGAACATCAGTTCGACGTGTTCCCAGTTCACCAGATTGTCGAACCAGGCTTCGAGGTACTTCGGGCGGGCATTGCGGTAATCGATGTAATAGGAGTGCTCCCACACATCGACACCCAGGATGGGGTGACCGCCATGGACCAGCGGCGATTCGCCATTGGCGGTCTTGCTGACTTCGAGCTTGCCGTTCTTGAGCGAGAGCCAGGCCCAGCCACTGCCGAACTGGGTGGTGCCGGCGGCGATGAAATCGGCGCGGAACTTGTCAAAGCCGCCCAGATCGGAATCGATGGCAGCCTGCAACTTGCCTGGCAGCTTGTTGCCGCCGCCATTGGGCTTCATCCAGTTCCAGAAGTGCACGTGGTTGTAGTGCTGGCCGGCATTGTTGAACAGCGGAGCGTTCTTGCCGAAGGCTTCCTTGACGATGTCTTCGAGCGGCAGGATTTCGAGGCCCGAGCCTTCCAGCAGCTTTTCGCCATTGGTGACATAGGCCTGATGGTGCTTGTCGTGGTGGAATTCGAGCGTCTCTGCGGACATGTAGGGGCCCAGGGCATCGTAAGCATAGGGCAGGGGCGGCAGGGTGAACTTGGTCGACATATTGGCCTCCATTGGCAATGACGCGGACGATAGTGTGCTTGGTATATGGCGTTTTGATAGCGGCAACAATTAGTTGGGCGTGAAACTTCCTTCCAGCCCGACTGCATTGAGCGCAAAGGCGTAACACATGGCGGTTTCCTTGAGCCGGTCAAACCGGCCCGAGGCGCCGCCATGGCCGGCCCCCATATTGGTCTTGAGATAGAGCGGGGCCGTGCCCGTCTTGGTGGCGCGCAGCCGGGCAACCCATTTGGCGGGCTCCCAATAGGTGACGCGCGGATCGGTGAGACCGGCCAGTGCGAAGATCGGCGGATAATCCTTGGCCGCCACCTGCTCATAGGGCGCATAGGCTGCGATGCGGGCGTAGTCGACGGCGGAAGCCAGCGGATTGCCCCACTCGGGCCATTCGGGCGGGGTCAGCGGCAGGGTTTCGTCCAGCATGGTGTTGAGCACGTCCACGAAGGGCACCTGCGCCAGAATACCGGCCCACAGATCTGGGCGCAGATTGGCGATGGCACCCATCAGCATGCCGCCGGCCGAGCCGCCCTGGGCCACGATGCGGCCCTTGGACGTGTAGCCCCGCTGGATGAGCATTTCGGCGGCGGCGATGAAATCGGTGAAGGTATTGGTCTTGTGCTCGCGGCGGCCCTGCACATACCAGCGATAGCCCTTTTCCATGCCGCCCCGGATGTGGGCGGTGGCATGGATGAAGCCGCGATCGACCAGCGACAGCGCCGAGATCGAGAACGTCGAGGGCATCGACATGCCATAGGCGCCATAGCCATAGAGCAGGGCCGGGGCCGAGCCATCGAGCCTGGTGCCCTTGCGATAGAGCACGGTGACCGGGACCAGCTCGCCATCGCTGGCGGTGGCAAACAGGCGACGGGTTTCGTAATCAGCCTTGTTGTGGCCCGAGGGGACTTCCTGCTCCTTGAGCAGGGTGCGCGTGCCGGTCTCAAGGTCGACGTCATAGGTCTGCGACGGCGTGGTGGGGGAGGAATAGCTCAGGCGAAACACGCTGGTGTCGAACTCATAGCCCACCGACATGCCCAGGCTATAGGCCTCTTCGTCAAAGCCGACAGTCTCTTCCTTGCCGCTGCGCAGGTCGCGCACGATGATGCGGGGCAGGCCCTCATGACGCTCGAGCCGCAGCAGATGGTTCTTGATGACAATGCTGTCGAGGATCAGCACACCCTGGGTATGAGGCACCAGATCAACCCAGTTTTCGGCGCGCGGGTCATCGACCGGAGCAACGACGATCTTGAAATCCTCGGCGCCATCGGCATTGGTGCGGATGAACAGCTGGCCGTCGCGCTCGTCGATGTCATATTCGCGATCGGTGAGACGCGGCGCGACAAGACGCGGTTCGCCGCCCAGCGCGGCATCGATCAGCCAGCATTCGCTGGTCTGGTGATCATGGGCGTCGATGACGATGAACTTGTCGCTGAGTGTGCGGCCGACACCGACGAAGAAGCCGGGGTCTTTTTCCTCAAAGATGATGGGATCGTTGGCCTGATCGGTGCCGATGGCATGCAGCCGCACGCGGTAGGGGCGGTGGTTGTCATCATATTCGGTGTAGTAGATGGCGCTGCTGTCATTGGTCCAGACATAGGAGCCGGCGGTGTCGGTGATGACCTCGGGGCTGTCGATGCCGGTGGCCAGGTCGCGGATCACGATATCATAATATTCCGAGCCGGCGCGGTCGGCAGCCCAGGCGAGGAAGCGATGGCTGCGGTCATGCTCGGCGCCGGCAAAGCCGAAATAGCCGTCGCCCGCTTCGACATTGCAGTCGAGCAAAATGGTCTCGGGGCCGCCGTCGCGCGGTGTGCGCACGATCAGGGGATACTGCTTGCCCTCGAGCATGCGCGAATTATAGGCGTAGGGACCATCGGGGCTGGCGATGCCGCTGTCGTCTTCTTTGATGCGGCCGCGGATCTCTTTGTAGATCGTGTCCTGGATGCCGGCGGTACGCTCGCCAAAGGCGGACTCGAAATAGCTGTTCTCGGCATCGAGATAGGCGCGGATCTCGGGATCGAGCGTCTCGGGTTTCTGCATGACCTCCTGCCAGTTGGGCGCCCGCAGCCAGTGGTAGGGATCATCGCGCTCGATGCCATGGAAACTCACGCTATGCGATTTGCGGGCGGCAACGGGCGGGACGGGGCTGGTCATGACAAATCCGGACTGAAGGGATGGGGCCGCCGAACAAAATGCCGGGATGGCCCGCAACAGGAGTGTGCCTGACACATAGGGCGCGCCACCGTGGATTGCCAGCCCGTCGATATCCCCAACTGATGCTGACACATCGTCGCGGCATGTCCGTTTTGCCTTGTCGAGGACCGCTCAATGGGTAAGGTCTGCACAACAAAAGGCCGTAGCGCCAGATCCGTCGGGGAGATTGCCAGTTGGGGCCGAGCATTGACGCGAGCATAGCATTGGTGGCCATAGCGCCATTTGCTGCCGCTGCGCTGGCGCCGCTGGTTCATCGCTACACCAGCCCGTTTTCGGGCTGGGTGCTGGCGCTGGTGCCCGCTGCCATATTTGCCTTTCTGCTGACGCTGGCGCCGCAGGTGATCGCCGAGGGCGCCATCGCAGCCCGCATCGGCTGGGTGCCGACGCTGGGGCTGGATCTCTCGTTTTACGTCGATGGGCTGAGCCTGACCTTTGCGCTGACCATCTCGGGCATCGGCGCGCTGATCGTGCTTTATTCGGGCGCCTATCTGCGCGGGCACGAGCATCTCGGCCGCTTCATGGCGTTCCTTTTGGCCTTCATGGGGGCCATGCTTGGCCTCGTGCTGGCCGACAGCATGCTGGCGCTCTTCGTGTTCTGGGAACTGAC
>JAHJOS010000398.1 GCA_018820005.1 Alphaproteobacteria bacterium
AGCAGCGTATCGAGCCCCAGACTGCGCTTGAAATCGCCGGCCACCGGGATGGACCCACCCGAGCCGGTAATGACGGCGGGCTTGCCCCATTCGGCCGAAAGCCCCGCCAGCGCCTGCTGCAGATAGACGCCATCGCTGGGCACGGTGATCGCCCGCGAACCGCCATGGGCATGAAAGCTGACCGAACAATCGGCCGGGATCAGCGCCTCAACATGGCGGCGGAACGAGGCGCGGATCTTGTCGGGGTCCATGCCCGAGACCAGCCGGAAGCTGATCTTGGCGCTGGCCTGGGCCGGGATGACCGTCTTGAAGCCATCCCCGGTATAGCCGCCGATCATGCCATTGATCTCGCAGGTCGGCCGCGCCCAGAGCATTTCGAGCACGCTGCGGTTTGCCTCGCCGGCCGCCAGCGACAGCCCGGCTTCGCCCAGGAAGGCCTGTTCGTCAAAGCCCAGCCCCGCCCATTGCGCCTTGAGTTCGGGGCTGATGTCGGCGACATCGTCATAAAACCCGGGCAGCGTCACGCTGCCATCGGGCGCGCGCAGGCTGGCGATGATCTCGGCCAGAAGCTGATTGGGATTGCGCGCGGCATTGCCGAACATGCCCGAATGCAAATCTTTGTTGGCGCAGGTGACGGTGATCTCCTCGGCCACCATGCCGCGCAGCATGGTGGTGACCGATGGCGTCTGGCGGTCCCACATGTCGGTGTCGCACACCAGCGCCACATCGGCGGCGCCGAGCTCGGCCTTGTTGGCTTCCATGAAGGGCGGCAGGTTCTTGCCGCCGCTTTCCTCTTCGCCCTCCAGCATTAGCGAGACGCGCACCGGCAGCGATCCCGTGGCGGCCTTCCAGGCGCGGCAGGCCTCGATGAAGGTCAGCATCTGACCCTTGTCGTCCGAAGCGCCGCGCGCCACGATGATCTTGCGCCCAGAGGCATCGGTGGTCAGCACCGGCTCGAAGGGATCGCTGTGCCAGAGCGCAAGCGGATCGACCGGCTGCACATCGTAATGGGCATAAAACAGCACATGCGGGCCGGCCTGCTCGGGGCCATGCGCCACCACCACCGGATGGCCCGGCGTCGCCCGCGCCTCGGCCGCAAAGCCCAGTCCAGCGAGCTCGCTCACCAGCCAGTCCGCCGCACGCCGGCATTCGGCGGCATAGGCTGGGTCGGTGGAGATGGACTTGATGCGCAACAGGCCATAAAGGCGCTCAAGGCTCTGGTCGAGCCCGGCGTCAACGGCGGCCAGCACCTGGTCGATGGCTACAGGGGTGGATTTGGGGTCGGACATGGAAGCGATTCCTTTTTGCCGCAACACTGTCCAAGCCGGCCCCCACTGTCCAGCCTTGCTTGTGTCCATGGCGGGTACGGTCTAACTCATATAGTAACACTAATGGTCGCCAGCGGATTGGCAACCGCATCAAGAGGGGAACAGGCCATGGCAAGCATACCGCAGGATCAGCGCACGTCCGGCGAGTTGATCGCCGCCATCGCTGGCCGAGTGCCCATGCGCAATCTGCACTCTCAGGTGCTCTGGCATCTGGGGGTGGCCATTGTCCGCGGGGACTATGCTGAGGGCAGTATCTTGCCCTCCGACAGCGAGCTGCTGCAGCGTTTTGCCGTCTCGCGGACAGTGCTGCGCGAAGCCCTCAAGACACTTGCCGCGAAAGGAATGATTGAGGCCCGTGCCCGTATCGGCACCCGCGTATTGCCGCATGCGCGCTGGAACCTTTTCGATGCCGATGTTTTGGCATGGCATTTTGAAACCGGCCCCGACGTTGCCTTCCTGCGTAGTCTTTCGGAAATCCGAATTGGCATCGAACTGGAATCGGCAGCGCTCGCCGCGACCCGGCGCAGCGACCTGCAGGCCGAGGCGCTGATCGAATGCGCCCGGCGCATGGGCGAGGCTTCCAATGCCGAGGATTTTGCCCGCACCGACCTTGAGTTCCACCGCACCGTGGCAGAAGCTTCCGGCAACCCCTTCATGGCCTCGATCAGCACTTTGGTCGAGCTGGCACTGACCGCGGCCTTCACCATCAGTTCGCCCGTCCGCGACCCCGCGGCCATGGAAGCAACGGTCGCTGCCCACAGCCGCATCGCACAAGCCATAATGGCAGGAGACACCGACGAGGCCCGCGACGCCATGAAGGCCGTCATCACCACCGGCTTCGCCCGCGCGGCCGACCGCATGAGCGCACAGACACCCGGCTGATTCCGGGGGCGCCATAGCGGCCAGTCTTGCGAAGAACTTGGAACATCGGAATGGTGGAGCTGAGCGGGATCGAACCGCTGACCTCGTCATTGCGAACGACGCGCTCTCCCAACTGAGCTACAGCCCCGTTCCGACCGGGTGATATTGCGCGAAAGGCCAGACGGCGCAAGGCGTTTTTGCGCGCCAGATGCTCGGGCGTTGGCGCTCCGGCTGCGGAATATGCGACGAACAGGTCCGATGATTTGGCCGTCGCACGTCGCAATGGGACGACGCGCAAAAATGCTAGGGCCAATAGACATTCAGCGCATCCGTGTCATAGCGGCAGCGAGATGGACGAAGCCTGCGAAGTGGATTGGCCTTAGACCGCGCCCGGCTGCCCGCCGATGGCCTGCACGGCGCTGGCGCCCGCCGCAATGCCGCGAGCCAGCGCATCCGCATCGCTGGAGCCACTGAGGTGGGCGGCAAGAAAACCAGCGGCAAAGGCGTCGCCTGCCCCGGTCGAATCCAGCACGGCAACGGCGGGCGCTGGCATACGGAGAATGACGCCATTGCGATCCCCCAGCGCGGCACCTTCTGCCCCCAATTTGATCAGCACGCGATGGAATAGGCGGCCCAGCGCGCACATCTGCGCCTCCAGGTCACGCTGGCCGGTCAGTGTTTCGGCTTCACTGGCATTGGCAAATATCCAGTCGGCGCCTTGTGTCCACTGCACAAATTCGGCGGCACCCACTTCCTCCAGAAAGCCCACCGAAGCCGGATCGATGGCTATGGCAATGCCGCGCGATCGCGCCGAGGCGAATAGTGAGAGCACGGCGGCCCGGGGGCCCGGCGCAAATAGGCTATAGCCCGACACCAGGACCAGACTGACGCCATCAAGCAGGTCGGCTGCCAGATCGGCTTCGCACAGATGAAGATTGGCACCGCGGTCGGTTAGAAAGCTGCGTTCGCCCTCGGCATCAACGATCGTGACCAGAACGCCGGACGGCAGCGCGGCGTCGCTTGCCAGCACCGGCACCACGTCGAGCCCACGAAAGTAGTTTTCGTACATCGTGCGATCGGCCGCGCCAACGCGGGCTGCAAACAGCACATCGGCGCCCATGGCGCCCAGCCAGACCGCCTGGTTGGCACCCGAACCGCCGGGCCGGCTGCGCACTGTGGCGCGCCGGTCGCTGCCTTTGATGATCGGTCCCTCGGGGACGACGATGACATCGGTCATCACATCCCCGACCACAAGCACCCGGGCGGTCATGCGCGGTGGATGACCGGCTTGCTGGATTTGCGGGCGGCCAGAGCCACCGCGATGTCGGCGCCGACACGGGCGTTGTTTTTCACCAGCGCAATATTGGATTCCAGCGACTTGCCACCGGTGAGCTCGAAGATGCGCTTGAGCAGGAACGGCGTCAGCGCCTTGCGGTTCACCCCGGCACGCTCGGCATCGGCAATGGCCTCGGCAATGCGCGCCTCGATCTGGGAGGCATCGAGCGCATCGGCCTCGGGAATAGGATTGGCCACCAGCACGCCGCCCATGGCCAGATCGGCCTGGATGGCGATCAGCCGGGCAATGTCGGCGACATCATCGAAGCGGTGATCGACCGGAAAGCCGCTCTGCCGCGTCCAGAAGGCGGGGAATTCATCGGTGCCATAGCCCAAGACCGGCACGCCATTGGTCTCGAGCACTTCGAGCGTCTTGGCAATATCGAGAATGGACTTGGCGCCGGCGCAGACCACCGCCACCGGGGTGCGGCCCAATTCCTCGAGATCGGCGGAAATGTCGAATGTGTCTTCGGCGCCGCGATGCACGCCGCCGATGCCTCCGGTGGCAAAAACGGCAATGCCGGCTAGCGCCGCGATCTGCATGGTGGTGGCCACCGTCGTGCCGGCCATGGCGCCCTTGACCAGGAGCGCGGCAATATCGCGCCGGCTGGCCTTTGCCGCCGTGGCGCCTTCAAGCGCCAGGCGCTCGAGATCTTCGCCCGACACACCCACGCAGAAGCGGCCATCCATGATGGCAATGGTCGCCGGCACGGCGCCGCGGGCGCGGATCTCGGCCTCCACTTCGCGGGCCATCGCCAGGTTCTGCGGATAGGGCATGCCATGGGTTATGATGGTGGATTCCAGGGCCACCACCGCCTCGCCGGCTGCCAGCGCCTGTTTGACTTCCGGACTGATCGACAAATAGGCCTTGGCCGACATGAGTATTGCGCTTTCCATCACGAGGGTCTGACGCCGCGAGGCGCCGTTTGCGCGGGTTTTGCGCCTTGTTGCCGCAGGGCGTCAAGCCCCGCAGATTCATAGTCTCTCATCCCTTGTCCATGGGGGGATTTCGCACTAGGGTTTGCTCAGCATCCAACGGAGAAAGGGCACTTCGCTGACCGCACACAAGGTTGATCGCCCCGCTGCGGCCGATCGATACGCGCCCCCAATGGGGTTCAGGCCAGCCAAGACCACAAGCGCCTCCGGGCGCCCCTTTCCTGTACCCCGCGCGACGGACGGGCGGATGCCGAGCCCACAAACATGAGCCGTGCCCTGTGCCCCTTTCGGCATGGGATCTGACACTATCGCCCATTGGCGCCATACATTGACCGACCTAGACACTATTGAACTGGAGACCCGCACCCGATGAACAAGTCGCTCGCCCTCGCCCTTGGCACCATCATGATTGCCAGCCCTGTGCTTGCCCAGGAAGAGCCGGTCCTGAACGTCTACAATTGGTCTGACTATATTGCCGAAGACACCATTGCCAATTTTGAGGCCGCCACCGGTATCAAGGTCAATTACGACGTCTATGACAACAACGAGATCGTCGACGCCAAGCTGTTGGCCGGCAGCTCGGGCTATGACATCGTGGTGCCCTCGGGCAATTTCCTCGAGCGCCAGATCCAGGCCGGCCTCATCCTGCCGCTCGACAAGTCCAAGCTGACCAATCTGGGCAATCTCGACCCTGCCGTGATGGCCACCGCCGCCGCGCAGGATCCGGACAACGCCCATGGCGTGCCCTATATGATCAACACCATCGGCTATGGCTACAATGTCGCCAAGGTCACGGAGATCCTTGGCGATGCCGCGCCGACCGACAGCTGGGACCTGATCTTCAAGCCCGAATATGCCGAAAAGCTCGCTAGCTGCGGCATCAGCCTGCTCGATAGCCCGTCCGAAGTCGTCGGCATCGCACTGAACTACCTGGGCCTCGACGCCAATTCCGAAAAGGAAGAAGACCTGCTCAAGGCCGAGGAGCTGCTGACCTCGATCAAGCCCTATATCCGCTACTTCAACTCCAGCCAGTATATCGATGACCTGGGCAATGGCGAAACCTGCGTGGCCCTGGGCTATTCGGGCGACATCTTCATTGCCGCAGACGCCGGCGCCAAGGCGGCCACGCCCAGCGAAGTCAAATATGTCATCCCCAAGGAAGGCGCCGCGACGCTGTTCGACTTCCTGGCCATTCCCGTGGATGCGCCGCACCCGGACAATGCCCACAAGTTCATCAACTACATCCTGGAACCCCAGGTTGTGGCCGCGATCACCAATTACGTGTTCTACGCCAACCCCAACCTGCCCGCGACCGAGTTCGTGTCCGATGAAGTCAAGACCAATCCCGGCATCTATCCGCCGGCCGAAACCATCGCCAAGGCCTTCGTGATGAAGGCGCACAGCCCAGAGTTCGAAGAGGTCTTGACCCGCACCTGGACCCGCATCAAGACGGGTCAGTAAGTTCGATCCGAGGGCGGCCGTCGGCCGCCCTCCAATTCTTGTCTAGGGGCCAGCATGGTCAAAAAACCGCAACTCGCAATCGACACCCGTCCCTGGCGCGACCCTGCGGCCAAGCCCTTTGTCCGCATCAAGAACGTCACCAAGAAGTTCGGCGACATCTTCGCTGTCTCCGACGTGTCGCTCGATATCTACAAAAGCGAGCTGTTCTGCCTGTTGGGCGGTTCTGGCTCGGGCAAATCGACCCTGCTGCGCATGCTGGCCGGCTTTGAGGAGCCCACCAGCGGCACCATCGAGATCGATGGCCAGGACATGACCCATGTCGCGCCCTACAACCGCCCTGTGAACATGATGTTCCAGTCCTATGCGCTATTCCCGCATATGAATGTGGAACAAAATATTGCCTACGGCCTCAAGCGCGACGGCCTGCCGCGCGCCGAGATTGCCGAGCGCGTGCGCGAACTGCTCGGCCTGGTCAAGCTCA
>JAHJOS010000399.1 GCA_018820005.1 Alphaproteobacteria bacterium
CCGCCGCCCCAATGAATAGCCGTCACCGGACGATTGCCCACCAGTGCCCCAATATGAGAAATTTCAGCTCGAAGAGCCTCCAGATATTGGGTAACCGGCGCGTAGCGGTTCACCTGTTTGGTGTGGCAGCCACAAAACCAGCACAGCCGGTCGCAAAAAGGCAGATGCAGGTAAAGCGAAACCCGTGCGTCCGCAGGCAGTGCGGTCAGCCAGGTTTCATATTGGTGCTGGTCCACACCGGAATGAAAATGCGGCGCTGTGGGATAGCTGGTGTAGCGCGGTACCGGCCGGGTCAGTTCTGCAACGAGGGCATTGGACATGATGAGTCTCCGTTGCCCAGATTGCTAACTGCTGGCCAGAAAACGCGCTTTGACCTCTGTCAAAGTTCACTCAGCGACGCACTCTGCTGGCCAGGCCTCAAGTGCGGCGCCAGTCAGTCCCGTTGATCTAAGTCAATGTGCACGGTCGCGGTTTGGGCAAATCTGGGTCGGTCATGGTCATTGCCGCGACGAGGAGAAACGACGCCATGCTCGAACGCGTAGAACAGGCAGCAATGCGCCAGCTGTTGGCTGGGCATGATCAACAGCTTGCACTGTGCGAAACGCTCGAACAGATTGCCGATGCCTTGCCCAACGATGTTGATACGGCTCTTTGTCACCGCACGGCAGCACGGCTGCACACAGTCATGCAGGAAGCGACTGCCTTCGAGAAGATTGTGCTGCTCGAAAGTCTGGGTGGTGACAACATTCCGAACTCCGTCGACTTGCGCCAGACGGCCCGCCGGCTTCTCCGCGAAAGTGACGAGGACCTCAGCCACGCTGAAGAACTCCAGGATGCACTCAATCAGGTCGGCAGCCAGCGCCCGGGTCTGTCTACTGACGCGCTGGGCTACTTGTTGCGCGGCTTCTTTGAAGCCCGCAAGAGGCGCATTGCACTCGAGCGCGAGGTCGCGGCTGCGTTGCTGGCAAAGCCCACCGGCTGACTGGCGTCGGCGACCAACCCACTACGGATTCAACATCCAGTCGCCCGATTCGCGGCGCCTTTAGCCAGATAATCTGCCCGTCTGCGGTTTACATCTCGGCCATGTCACCTACATTGAGCCTTCGCTGTCGCGTGCCTTGTCGCGCGGCCTCCCTGGAAGGGCGGCATCCGTTTCGCCCGCAGCCTGAGAAGGAAACAGCCATGACCGAAGCCAAAATGGGCGACGTGGTTCGCATCAATTATACTGGACGCCTGACCAACGGAAAGCAGTTCGACTCCTCCGTCGGTCGCGCGCCCTTGGAGTTCACCATTGGCCTTGGGCAGGTCATCAAAGGGCTCGAAGCTCAAGTGGCAGGCATGGCCCCTGGAACATCGAGCACCGTGACCATTCCATGCGATCAGGCCTATGGCCCCCATCGCGCCGACGCGATCCAGACCCTGGATCGTGCCAAGGTCCCCACCGGCATAGATGTACGCCCAGGCACTCAACTGCAGGCCCGCAGTGCTGACGGCACCGTGTTGCCCATCACCGTGGTTGAAGTCGATGATTCCATGGTCAAGGTCGACGCGAACCATCCGTTAGCGGGACAGGATCTGGTCTTCGACGTTGAATTGCTTGAAATCGTCCAGGCCGCGTGATCGCAACGCCACATAACCTGGATGTTCATTGGCCCGCAGTGTCTCGCACTGCGGGCCTTTTTGTGGCGACCCGTGGCGCCCGCCGCCTCAGTGCTATCTCCCGGTAAGTCTGGCGCAACCGTTACTTCAATGGCATGACTGGCCCGGGCTCACGGCCAACCTGGGATTTTGGTGAGCCACCAGAGGCAGACGGGCATATGAACAAGTTCCACTATTACGGCATCGGCAGTCTGGTGGTTCTGCTGGCAGGCTTTGGCATTCTCGCCGACGAAGTCGCCGAAGGTGATACCCTGAGCTTTGACAATCGCGTTCTGATGGCGCTGCGCGTTGCTGGCGATCCTCAAACCCCTATCGGTCCCTCTTGGCTCGCCGAAACGGCGCGCGATATCACGGCCCTGGGCAGTTTCGGCGTCCTCACACTGCTCTGCCTGGCAATCCTGGTCTACCTTGTGTTGGCACGACGCCTTCGCACGGCGGCTTTTCTGACTGCCTGCGTGGTGGGTGGCACGATCATCAGCACCGTACTCAAGCTGGTTTTTGACCGCCCGCGTCCCGATCTGACTGGCACCGTAAAGGTGTTCACGGCGAGCTTTCCGAGCGGGCACGCCACCGTCTCTGCGGTTGTTTATCTGACCTTGGGCACCATCCTTGCGGAACTGTCCGCCGAGCGCGGTTTCCGTGTCTACTTCTATACTGTTGCTATTGCCCTGACGGCCTTGGTCGGGCTGAGCCGAATATATCTGGGCGTCCACTATCCCACGGATGTTCTGGCGGGCTGGTCGATCGGCGCTGCTTGGGCACTGCTGTGTGCCATGGTTTTCAGGGTGACTCTGTCGCCGCAGAACGGCTCTACGACGGCATGAACAGCGATGCGACGCTGTTTCAGCGGGCCGACAATATCAAAGCCAGCTGGGCCGTGCTTGATGATCTGCTCAATGCCTGGGCCAATGGCAAGCCCGAACCCTATGAGGCGGGCAGCGACGGTCGGGCCTGGCTGCCTATCGACCTGCCGGGCGGCAACGTGCCAAAAAGCTGAACTGCTGCAGGAGCTCAGTGGCTCCAGCTGGCGTTTTCGTCCAACTTGCCGTCGGCCCAGGCGGCGATGAGCGCGGCGGCAATGGCGCCATGGCGCGGCGCGCCCATGTCGGGATGCGTCCCAGCCAGCATGTCGCGCACCTCGTCGCGGGTCACCCAGCGGGCATCGGTCAGTTCGGCCAGATCGAGTAGATC
>JAHJOS010000400.1 GCA_018820005.1 Alphaproteobacteria bacterium
ACTATCGAATTTGACGAGGATGAGCATGTCCGAGACACCCATTCTGCGCACGGCGGCCGGCCTCCTGGTGCGGGATGGCCGCGTGCTCCTGGGCTTCCGCGCCGGATGGAAGCCGGCCTGGCCCAATCATTGGGACGCCATTGGCGGTCGCCTTGAGCCGGGAGAGACGCCTGAACAGGCCCTGCGCCGGGAGATCCGCGAGGAAGTCGGCGTCGAGGCACAGACCATCGCTCTGCTGTGCGAAGTCACCAATCCCGCTTCGGCCAATGGTCCGCTCTCATCGTCCAGCATCTATGCCGTGCTGAGCTGGACGGGCGGTGACCCCGCCAATGTCTGCGACGAGCATTCCGAAATCGCCTGGTTCACCCCGGCCGAAATCGCCGGCCTCGACCATCTGGCCGGGCACAGCTATCCGGCCCTGGCGCTGCAGGCCGTCGAACTGGCAGACATGTCTGAAACAGGACAATAGTGGCTGGTCCGGAGCGGCATGTCGAAGAGGCCACTCTGTCCGCGTCCGGACCAACCGCCCTACGGGGCTCAGGAGTTGCGGCGGACCTGAGACGAGCCGTAGGGAACCCTCAACTACGTCCGCATCGGGACATCGCTGGTGTTGAGGGCAACCTATCCGCAGGCCGCAAAAACACAAGGAAAACCGGGGCTTTCGGGCCGGCAACCTTTTGTTAATTATAACGAATAACCCTAATGGGTCCAAATTTACCGATTGGCTAGGCCGCGTCGAACACGACCCGGTTGCGGCCTTCACGCTTGGCGCGATAAAGCGCAACGTCGGCACGCTTGACCAGCGATTCAACTGTGTCGGCGGCACTCTCGTTCAGTGTCACGCCGGCCGATACGGTCACCGACAGGGTCTTGCCGCCACCCAGCTCGAACGGCCGGTCGGCGATGGATTGCCGCACCCGCTCGGCCACGGCCTCGGCCTGACGATACTCCGTGTCCGGCATCAGGACGACAAACTCTTCGCCACCGAATCGGCAAGCAAGATCAACGCCACGGATGTTTCTCTTCAACCGGGCAGAGAACTCGCGCAGCACCAGATCGCCGCTGTCGTGACCATGGGTATCATTGACAGACTTGAAGTGGTCGATATCCAGAATCATCAGCGCCATGTTGCGATCCTGCTCCTGGGCCTTGCCCAGCATGACCCCCAGATGCCGATCGAAATAGCGGCGGTTGTAGAGCCCCGTCATCTCGTCGGTGACGGCCATGGCCATGGTATTGGAGACGCTCTGGCGCAGCTCCAACCCATAGCGCTGCCGCCGGATCTGGGTGCGGACGCGGGCCGCCAGCTCGTTGCGCTCCACCGGTCGCAGGATGAAATCATTGACACCCAGGTCGAGGGCGCGGACGACCTTGGGCTTGTCGCTGTCCTCGGCCATCAGGATGATGGGCAGGTGGCGCGTGTGCTCGAGCGTGCGGATTTGCGAGCACACCCGAAGGGGATCAAAATCGGCGAGGGCCATGGAGACCAGCGCCAGCTCGTAATGCGTGCCTGTCACCTGGAACACGGCATCGGACGGCTGGGTGAGGATATCAACGTCGTGTTCGGGCGTCAGATAGGTCTTGATGCGCTCGGCATGGCGCTGATCTGTGTCGATGATCAGGATCGAACCGCCATTGGTGGTGATCCGGTCCATGGCGCGCAGCGCGTCCTCGACAGCGAGCTGTTGACCCGTCATGGCGCGGGAGCGCAATTCATCGGTCAGCGACTTCAGGCGTACCAGGCTCTTGACCCGGGCCATCAACTGCATGTCGTCGACCGGCTTGGTCAGAAAATCGTCTGCGCCGACTTCAAGGCCCTTCACGCGGTCAGAAGGCTGATCGAGCGCGGTTACCATCAGCACGGGAATATGCAGCGTCTTGGGATTGGCCTTGAGCCGGCGACAGACCTCAAACCCGTCCATCTCGGGCATCATCACGTCGAGCAGGACGATATCGATGTCCTGGCTGTCGCAGATGGCCAATGCCGCAGCGCCTGACGATGCCGTGACGACATCATAATATTCAGCCGTCAGCCGCGCCTCAAGCAGGCGGACATTGGTCGGAATATCGTCAACAATCAGCACACGTGCGGTCAAGATCAGCCCCGGATTTCTATCGCAGGATCGCGCGCTGAGCACAGCGTCCTGACAACCCGATCGGACAGCCTAGAAAGGCTGCCTGGCCCGATCAGGCGGGACCAATGTAGCGGGCAATAGTTTCCAGAAAGTGAGGCACCGAGATCGGCTTGCTGATGTAACCCTCACATCCGCCTTGCAAAATCCGCTCCTCATCACCCTTCATGGCAAAGGCCGTGACGGCGATGACCGGAATATGGGCCAGCTCGTCATCATCCTTGAGCCATTTGGTGACAACCAGGCCCGACACTTCAGGCAACTGGATATCCATCAGGATCAGATCGGGGTGATGTGCGCGTGCCAGATCAAGCGCTTCCATCCCGTTGCGGGTCTGGATAACCGCATAGCCACGCGATTCAAGCAGATCATTGAAGAGCTTCATGTTGAGCTCATTATCCTCAACGATCATTACGGTCTTGGGCATTGATC
>JAHJOS010000401.1 GCA_018820005.1 Alphaproteobacteria bacterium
GCGCACCATGGGCCCTGTTGCTGTCACAGCCAACCTGTCCATCATGGGCGCAATTCCACTTCGATCTGCCGCCACTCGTCATAAGCATCGGCAGAGAGCATGTCGTAAGGGCCGCATTGTGTCACGGCACGTTGTGCCGCCCGCGCCACCGCACCGCCCGCCGGCGAGGAATCCGCCGACACGATTGCGGTATTGGCCACGCTGCGATCCGGGTTCATGGTCACCAGCAGGCGCACGTTGAGCCCGCTGTTGATATCGCTCGGCAGCAGATTCCAGCAGGTCTTGATCTTGGCCACCAGCCCGTCGATGGCCGATTGGCTCAGCCGCGCCGAGGTGCCGCCGGTATCGCCCAGTGTCGGCGTGCCGCCCCGCCCGGTGGTGCCGCCGGTTGAAGCATCGGTGTTGATGATGGCCGAAATGTCATCGGCCAGCGAGGCATCGAGCTGCGGCGAGGGTTGCTGGCGCGGCGTCTGCGCGGCAGCAGCCGCTGCGGCAACGCGCTTGCGCTCTTCCTCTTCCTTCTTTTTCCGCTCTGCCTCAGCGGCGGCAAACTGCTGCCGCTTCTGTTCCAGATTGCTCGGGCGCGCGGCCGGCACAGGCGCCGCCACCGCCGGCGTCACCGGCTCGGGCGTGGGCTCAGGCGTCGGCTCAGGCGTTGGCTCCGGCGTTGGTGCAGGTGTCGGCTCTGGAGTGGGTTCGGGTGTCGGGGTCGGCTCAGGCGTCGGTTCAGGCGCAGGTGTCGGTGCCGGGGTGGGCCGTGTCGCGGGCACTGGCGGCACCACGGGCTCGGGCGCCGGGGTCGGCTCCGGGGCCGGTGTTGGCTCGGGCGTTGGTTCTGGCACAGGCGCCGGCTCAGGCGTACTCTGCGGCGCCGGCGCGGCATTGGTCACCGGCGCAGGGGTCGGTATATCGGCTGGCGACGGCGTCACCTGGTCCTGCTCGGTATTGCCGGTGGGCTGCGCCACCTCGGCCGGTTTGTCGTCCTCAACGATCGAGGGCGTCTGGGTATCGACAATCGTACTGTCGAGCTGGCCGGCGCGAATATTGGAATATTCCTCCACCGGCACCAGATCCACCGAGATGGATTCCACGACAGGCGTCAGCGGCTCCTGAAACTGGAGGCTGATCAGGCCGATAGTCAACAAGATGATGTGGGCGGCTATCGATGCGGTTACGCCGATGCGCACTGGACTAGCCCGGTTCCCGCTCGGTGATGAGCCCGATTTTGGTGAAGCCTGCCCCCGACAGAATGCCCATCACGCGCATCACCGAGCCATAATTGGCCGTGGTGTCGCCGCGCAGGAATATCCGGTCCTCGGTGCCATTGGTCGACAGCGCCGTCACGGTGCTGACCAGATCGGCCTCCGCCACCACATCCTGATCGACATAGATCGTGCCATCGGGCGTCACCGCCACCGTGATTGGCTGTGTCTGGCTGGGCATTTCATTGGCGGCTGTCTTGGGCAGGTCGATCGGTACGCCGGCCGTCATCATCGGCGCAGCCACCATGAAAATGATCAGCAGCACCAGCATCACGTCCACCATGGGCGTGATGTTGATTTCGCTCATCACCGCTTTCTTGCGGCCGCGGCGGCCCCTGCCGCCCGATCCGCCGGCTGCTGTGCCCATGCCCATATCAGCGGCTCCGCGCTTCGAGCTGGCGGCTGAGAATGGTGGAGAATTCGTCGGCAAAGCCTTCCAGGCGCCCCACCATCTTCGACGAGTCGGCGCTCAGCTTGTTATAGGCGATAACCGCCGGAATTGCCGCAACCAGGCCAATCGCCGTGGCAAACAGCGCCTCGGCGATCGGGCCGGCCACCACGGCCAGATTGGTGCTCGACGATGCAGCAATGGCGGTAAAGGCGTTCATGATGCCCCACACCGTGCCGAACAGCCCGATGAATGGACCGGCCGAGCCGATGGTCGCGAGAAACCCCAACCGCTTTTCGAGGTTCTCGCTCTCGCGGTTGATCGCCACATCGAGCACCTTGTCGAGGCGCTGCTGCATGCCCACGAAGCTGGCTGCATTCTGCTCGTGGCTGCGCTTCCACTCCTTCATGGCCGCAACAAACACGGCGCCCATGCCGCCCGAGGGCTTCTCGGACTGCATCTGGTACAGCTCCTCGAGCGATTGCCCCGACCAGAACGTGCGTTCAAACCGGTTCATCTCGGCATTGGTGCGACGGTAGACGATGGTCTTGTCGATGATGATGGCCCAGCACCAGATCGAGGCCCCCAGCAGGCCCAGCATAACGGCCTTGACGATCCAGTCGGCAGCCCAGAACAGGCCCCAGATGGAAAAATCGGTGTGCGGCACAACGGCGCCCACAGCGTCCATGGCTTCCATGTAGTGATCCTTCTCGGCCCGGTTCACGCACCCGACCCCTAGCCCTGAGGCGATGGGGTCGAAATCTGTCAAAATTAAGAGAAATGCCCGGAAAACCGGACCCTGGCGGCCGCGAACCCGGACATGAAACTGCTTTGCCGCAATTATGGTCAAGGATTGGTTAATAAACCGATTCCGCGCCCTCGGTGGTCCCGGCCCGATATCAACGCTTGATCTATTACATTCGAACATTCTAATGTTTTACTATAAATGATGGATCCGCCCTCACTTGCGCAGGATCAAGCAAGCGTGGGTCGGCAGCTGTCATGGTTGGGTGCGGACACGAGCAAGGCAACGCCCGCCCGACCTGGCGTCAATGAGGAGGACTGACTTGTCACATATTGTTGTTCTGGGTGCCGGTCTGGGCGGCACCATCATGGCCTATGAACTGCGCGACCAGCTGGGCGCCGAGCACAAGGTCTCGGTCGTCAACAAGGGCGCGCGCTATTCCTTCGTGCCCTCCAACCCCTGGGTTGCCGTGGGCTGGCGCGATCGTGCCGACGTCGAGATCGATCTTGAGCCTGTCTTTGCCAAGCGCAACATCGGCTTTTACCCCCAAGGCGCCAAACGTCTCGATCCCGCCACCAAGCGCATCGAGCTGCTCGACGAGACCACGCTGGACTATGACTATCTGGTGATTGCCACTGGCCCCGAGCTGGCCTTTGACGAGATCGAGGGCTTTGGTCCCGAGCA
>JAHJOS010000402.1 GCA_018820005.1 Alphaproteobacteria bacterium
CCGTAGAGATGGGGCTGGGTATTGCCGTCCAGCGAGCCAGGTAGGGCTGCCGCTTCATCGCCGATCAGATTTTGCATCACCACATCGGCCAGACGGGCAGGATCGCCCAGTGGCCAGCCCAGGATGGCACGAATGTGCTGCTCGAACTGGTCGGTGAGACATACCGCTTCGGTCCAGTGCCCCGAGTTATGTACGCGAGGCGCTATCTCGTTGACCACCAGACTGGGCCTGTCAGCCCCGGGTACCACGAAGAACTCGACCCCCAGCACCCCAACATAGTCGAGGGCCACTACGATCACCTTGGCGAGCATCGCTGCGTGCTTTTCTATCCCTGCAGGAATGTCGGCGGGCACGGTGCTGGTGTGCAGAATGTGATGACGGTGGACGTTTTCCGCCGGGTCGAAGCTGCGGACTTCCCCGGTCGTGCTGCGGGCAACGACAACCGATATTTCCTTGTCGAACGGCACGAAGGCTTCGAGCACCAGCGGCTTGGGCTCGAGTTCGGCAAAGGCCGCATCGGCGTCCGCCGCACTGTGCAGAACGCGCTGGCCCTTGCCATCATAGCCGAGCCTGGTGGTCTTGAGCACGGCAGGCAGGCCCAGTTCGGCAATGGCTGCATCAAGCTCGGTGCGACTATGCACGGCACGATGCGGTGCCACCGGAATATTCTTGCTCGCCAGAAACTGCTTTTCGGCCAGGCGATCCTGCGAAATGGCCAGGGCGTTGGCACCCGGACGAAGCGGTTTGCGTTGCGCCAGAAATTCGGCCGTGGCGGCGGGCACGTTCTCGAATTCATAGGTGATCACGTCGACTGCATCGGCGAAGGCGGCGAGCGCCTCCAGATCATCATAGGCAGCCACGGTCTTGTGTGGGGTGACCTCAAATGCAGGACTGCCCGGATCGGGACAGAAAATATGGGTGCGCATGCCCAGCCGACTGGCGGCCAGTGACAGCATGCGGCCCAGTTGACCGCCCCCCAGAATGCCAATCATGCTGCCGGCTGGCAGCGGTAGGGTGGAGTGGGGCAAGACGCTACTCGGTATCTGAGGGGAAGAGGGGCACAGCCTGGGACTGGCGGGCGCGGAACGCGTCGAGCCTGTCTGCCAGATCGTCATCATAGAGCGCCAGGACTGCAGCGGCGAGCAATGCGGCATTGATGGCGCCCGGTTCGCCAATCGCCAGGGTGCCCACGGGAATGCCACCGGGCATCTGAACGATGGACAGCAGGCTATCCTGACCGTTGAGGGCTTTGGACTGTACGGGAACGCCAAACACCGGCAAGGGCGTCATCGCGGCGATCATGCCGGGCAAATGGGCCGCGCCACCTGCGCCTGCAATGATGATCTTGAAGCCTTCGGCGCGGGCGTTGCTGGCAAAATCGACCAGGCGCTCGGGTGTGCGGTGCGCCGAGACGATGCGCGCCTCGTATTCGATCTCGAGCGTCTCGAGCGTTTCAGCGGCCAGACGCATGGTTGGCCAGTCGGACTGGCTACCCATGACGATGGCGACGAGTGGTTTTGTGAGCACGGCCGATTCCCCCATCGGTCTCAAGCAAAGGGCGGAACTAGCCCAAATGTTGCCACACATCAAGCCGGCGTGGGTATCAGGCGATGATGTCGGGCAGCAGATAATTCTCGAGCTGAGCAATGCGATCCTTTAGCGCCAGCTTGCGCTTCTTGAGGCGCTGAATCAGCATGCGATCGGCAATATGGGATTGGGTGAGCGTGTTGATTGCAGCGTCAAGATCGGAGTGTTCCTGCCGCTTTGTGGCCAGTTCGAGCCCGAAGCTGGCTTCCTGTTCCTTGGTGAGTGACAACATGGATATGAACACGCCCCGAGGCCAAAAACTCACTCTTGGTTAACCGATCACACAGTGATTTGCACCAGATTTCGATGGGGGGTCGAGAGGCAGTCGACAAAGCGTGAATTATTTGTGACGATGCGCTGTCCACTAAGCTTTCTAGGAGTTGTCATGACGACTGAAGGGCATATCGCGGCGCTCGAACGGCGCCACCAGGAGTTGGACCGCCAGATCCAGACCGAGTTGCAGAGTACCCGGTCCGACAATCTGATGGTCACCGCGCTCAAGCGCAAGAAACTCGAAGTGAAGGACGAACTCTACAAGTTCTCTGCGATGACACAGTAAAAGCGGCGCAGTTTTTCCCTGTTGGGAGAAGGGTCACGGCAGAAGCCGCGGCCCTTTTTTGTTGCCCAGTGCATTGGTCCGCCTCAAAGACCCCAGAACACGCCGCGGGCGCCATCCCAGACCAGCTTGAGCGCCAGCAGGAAAACCAGCCAGTAGGCGACGCGGTAGAACAGCACCATGGAAATGCGGCGTACCAGCACGATACCGATGAACACGCCCAATATGCCGACAGGAATGAGCATGGCCGATAGCTCGAGATTGTGCACGTTGAGCTGGCCTAGGAAAAAATAGGGGATCAGCTTTGCCGTGTTGACGATGGCAAAGAACACAGCGGTGGTGCCGGCATAAATGGCCGGCGGCAGGCGCTGGGGCAGCACATAGATCTGGAATGGCGGGCCACCGGTGTGGCTGATGAAGCTGGTAAAGCCGGCGAAGGCGCCCCAGAAAATGCCCCACGGACGCGAAGGCGGCAGGCCTTCGAGCTTTTTGCGCAGCGGCAGGATGGCATCGAGAATGAACAGCAGTGTCACCACACCGACAAACAGCAGCACGGCCGAATCAGACACAAAGGCCCATAGCACCCAGCCAAGAATTGTACCGACGGCAGCGCCGGGTAGCATGATGCGCAGCACGCGCCAGTCTACTTCGCGGCGGTACGCGAAAACGGCGATGGCATCCATGGCAAGCAGTACCGGCAGCATCATGCCGGCCGCGTCGCGCGCCGGCATCACCAGGCTCAGCAAGGGAACGCCAACCATGCCCAGGCTGCCCAGAAGGCCTGCCTTGGACAGCCCAACAATGAGCACCGCGATCACCGCGATCGTGACGAAATAGGGGTCGAGCATGGGCATGGAGTTTGTCCGGAGGGCTTTCCGTACTACTCGGTACGCTTTGGCTCGCCATTGTCAACTGGCGGCTGCGCCCGATCGGCGCTCATGGCCTCATTGAGCAGGCCCATCGCGTTGCGCACCATACCGATATAGGCCTGTTCATCCTCGCGGATGGCGAAACTGTCCTGCAGCAATTGGTTGTCATGCGCCTCAAAGGCTTTGGCCAGCCGCGCGGCTTCTTCGGGGGAATGGCCGAGCCTGACCAAGGCCTTGGCGCCCAGGCTGATAGCGGACAGGAAGGTCTCGCGTTCAAACACGTCCACACCCAGCGCCATCAATTCGTGGGCATGGCCCCGATCAACGGCGCGGGCGGCGATGGCGACATGGGGGAAATGACGGCGCAGATTGCGCGCGATGGCGAGGATTCGCTCGCCGCCACCCACCGCAATCACGACGAGTTCGGCTTTATCCACCCCTGCGGCATGCAGCAGGTCGAGCCGTGACGCATCGCCATAAAAGACCTTTACGCCAAAGCGGCGTACCAGAGCGATCTGGGCAGCATCGTCGTCGATCAGGGTCATCTCAAAGCCCTGGGCGCGGAGCATGCGGGTGACGATCTGGCCGAACCGACCATAGCCCAGCACGACGATCTTGCGTTGCTCGTCGATCGCATCGCCGAGCCGGCGGCTGGAGCGCCCGTCAAGCCGAGGGGCAATGAGTTTGTCAAAGACCAGCAACAACAGGGGGGTCGTGACCATGGAGAGCGCGACGACGACGCTCATGCTGTCATATTGGGCAGCCGGGATGGCGCCTTCGGTGCGGGCAAGCTGGAGGACGACGAAGGCGAACTCACCGGTCTGGCTGAGCAGGATGGCCAGCAGGGTACGATCGGCGAAGTGCATACGAAACATTGACGCGAGGCCAAACAGGATCACCATCTTGACCGCTACCAGCCCCAGCACCACCGTGGCGATATGGAACGGCTCGGTTGCCAGCACCGAAAAATTGATCGACATGCCCACGGAGATGAAGAACAGACCGAGCAGCAGGCCCTTGAACGGCTGCAGGTTGCTCTCCAGTTCGTGCCGGTATTCGCTATCGGCCAAAAGCACGCCGCCGATAAAGCCGCCCAGGGCCGGCGACAGCCCGATCAACTGGGTGACCATGGCCGCGCCAACGACCAGTGCA
>JAHJOS010000403.1 GCA_018820005.1 Alphaproteobacteria bacterium
CAATTCCGGCGGCAGCGGCGACCGTGACGCCGATGGCAAAAGCCAGCATAATTATAGTGCTACCACCAAGCGCAAATATTGTTGAGAGACTGATTTGGACACCCAGTAGCGCCACACCTGCTCTAAGAAGCGGTTTTGCCGCGAGTGAGATTCCTGACTTCAGGAACGATGTCTTGCGCGCGAAGCCGAGCGAAAGCCCGGTAAGGAGGGCAACCAGCATGAAGGGCGCCCCAAAATAGTGGGCTGCCAGGCGCGCCGCAGCGCAAGCTGCAAAGACAAAGGTGAGCCCTGGAAGAATTGAAATAGCACTTCGAAAAATGGTTCGTCCCCATTGGGCGCGCCGCATCTCCATGCCTGAGCCTGGTTTTGGATCGGGCTGACGACCTGGGACGCTCTGCCAGTGGAACGGTCGCGCGCCCCGGCTTTGATCGCCTCGTCGCCCTGTTGTGCGCCGGCAAAGTTGGTGCGGTTTTATGCTTCGACGCCTCACGCCTCGCACGTAACGGTCGCGACTGGCACCATCTGCTTGAGCTATGTGGCCTGGTTGAAGCCCGCGTCATAGATCACGACGGTATCTACAATCCATGTCGGCCCAATGATCGTCTGCTGCTGGGTATGAAGGGCAGTATCAGCGAGTTCGAACTGGGCGTACTGAGAAGCCCGCATGCTCGATGCCGCCAGATCGAAAGCGCGGCGCGGCGAATTGCGACTGTCCGTTCCGTTCGGCTACATTTGGCAAAGAGAAGCGGGACTTGGACTTGATCCTGATCTGCGTCTGCAAGACGTGATCAGATCCATCTTCGCCCGCTTCCATGACACTCCCGGAAGCGCACGCCAAGTGCTGCTGTCGATGACAAAAGACCAGATTTACTTCCCACGGCCGTCGGATGAAGGGCGCATGACCAACTTCGTCTGGACGCCAGTCCGTTATCGCAATGTAATCGGCATCCTCAAAAACCCCTTCTACGCCGGCGTTTACGTCTATGGAAAGAGCGAGAAGCGGACTGCTATCGTTGATGGACGAGCACGTCGCAGCTATGGGCATGGCAAACCGGTTGGCACCTGGGAGGTAATGATCCGGGACCATCATGAGGGCTACATCAACTGGGACGAGTACGAGCGCAACCAAAAGCAGCTCGCGCTCAATAATTATGGCCGCTCGGGCGGGGCTAAATCGGGCCGTGGCGGCAAAGCGCTATTGTCAGGACTGCTAACCTGCGGACGCTGTGGGCGGCGGCTGAGTGTTGCCTATACGGGCAATCCACAAAGTCCTGTCTATCGCTGCAACAAGCAGAATCTGATGATGGGCTTGCCCCGGTGCATGACGTTCGGCGGCTCGAAGGTCGATGCGGCGGTTGCACGCGAGCTGTTGAGCGCGGTAGAACCGTTAGCGATCGAAGCGACCTTTGAAGCAGAGCGGATGCACCGGGAGCGGCAAGAAGACCAGCGCCACATTCACGACCTGGAGCTACAACAGGCTCGCTACGAGGCTAGCCTGGCTGAACGTCGCTATGCGGCATGCGATCCCGACAATCGTCTGATTGCAGCGCAGCTTGAGAAGAATTGGGAAACTGCATTACGCCGCGTGCGGGATTTGGAGGAGCGCAAGCCTGCTGACAGTCCTTCGACAATAGAAGTCGATCCAGGCACCTTCGCGAACTTGGCCGACAATCTTTTGGCTGCCTGGGAGTCGCCCGACGTGACCATGCGCGTGCGCCAGCAACTGCTGCGCACACTCATCGCCGACATTGTCGTTGATGTCGACGATGCGGTGCGTGACGTGGTGCTGACGATCCATTGGAAGGGCGGACAGCATTCGGAACTCAAGGTCCGTAAGCCTCAGACCGGTGAACACGGCTGTGCCACCGCAGAGGATGCCCTGGCGGTGATGCGCAGCATGGCTGGGCGGTGGTCCGATGAACATATTGCCGCGTCGCTCAATCGAATGGGCATGCCCACAGGGCAAGGAAAGACCTGGACCGCACACCGCGTCTCTTCTGTAAGGCGTGTGCGCGCAATCCATGCGTACAAATCGGCGGACAAGGACGGCAATTGGCTGACCATGACCGAGGCTGCGGCGGCCCTTGGCGTGACCAACCATCGGATACGCCACCTGATCAAGGCAAAGGTATTGGCTGCCGAACAGGTGGTTCCCGGCGCGCCGTATCAGATCCGGGCCAGCGACCTCACTTCTGCGGCGGTCCAAGCCGCGATAGCCCGGAAGGGTCGCCCGTGTCGCATTGCTGACGCGGAGACGCTTCCAATGTTTACAGATACTTAGAGAAGGAGTGCACAATGACTCAGGTCTGGCGAAGCCACGCAGTACTCGTTCGGCGGCATTGTTGGTCAGGCAAATGCGGCCATCGTCGAGGACGGTTGTGAAGCCGGACAAGCGCTTGAGCATGTAGTCGATCGCTTCGGCAACCGGAGAACTTCGCGACAGCTTTGCCCGTTCGGCCCGCATCCAGACTTCGAGCTCGTCGACGCAAGGGCGGCTTTCCTGCTGACGCCGCTCCAGACGTTCATCGACAGACATTCCATTGATACCGCGCTCGATATCGAACAGGGCGTCGATCCGCTTCACGGCCTCCAGCGCAATCGGCGAGATCGGCACGGCGTTCTTTCCACGTCTGGTGCTCGTCGCAATGTCGGCAAGGACAAAGAATTTGCGGCGTGCATGCGCCCAGCACAGCGCTTGCGTCAGGGGACCTGGATTGCGGTCCACCTTGAACAGCGGATTGTAGCC
>JAHJOS010000404.1 GCA_018820005.1 Alphaproteobacteria bacterium
GCATTTCGCCGCCGCTCAGCGTGCCGGTGATCTGCAGCGCGGCATCGGCGCGGAACATGAAGCGGGCCAGCGCCGAGCGGCAGGTGGTTTCATCGGCATCGGGATTGAGCGCGCGGAAGTTGTCGCGAATGCAGAGGGCCGGATCGAGCAGGCTGACCGTCTGGTCGAGCATGGCATAGGGTACAAGGATGCGTGGGGTGCCGTCGCAGGCGGCAAGCGAGCCGGTGAGAAGGCGCAATAGAGTGGTCTTACCAGAGCCGTTGGGACCGGTGATGGCGACGCGCTCGGGACCGGTGAGCTGCAGGAAGAGATCGCGGATGACCGGCGCGGCGGTGTCAGGTCCGCCCGTGAGGCCATCGGCCTGCAGGACGGTGCGTCCTGCAGGCAGGCCGGTCGGGGTCAGCGTGACTGAGAGCGGGGTGAGGATCTCTACCTGGGCGCGGGCATCTGCGGCGGCATCGGTTGCCGCCTGGCGGAGGCGATTGGCGATACGCGTTGCCTCGCCGCTGGTGTTTTCGGCATTTTCCTTGAGGCCCCCGAGCATGATCCTGGGGGTGCCGCCCTTGGCGCCCTTGCGCTTGCCAGCACCGTCCTTGCGGGCCTTTTTTTCAGAGACAGCCTGGATCTTGCGATCGATCTCGGCGACGCGGCGCTGGGTGCTGGCCAGGGTGTGTTCGGCCGAGGCGAGTTCGAGTGCTTTCTGCGTGGTGTAGTGGTCCCAATTGCCGCCATAGGTCTTGGCGCCGAGGGTGGTGAGTTCAACAATGGCATCCATCTCGCGCAGCAGGTCGCGATCATGGCTGACGACGATGGCGGCGCCACGCCAGCCTTGCAGCAGATCGACGACGGCCTGGCGGCCCTCGGCGTCGAGATTGTTGGTCGGCTCATCGAGCAGGATGACGTCGGGGGCCGCCAAGATCAGCCGGGCAAGGCCCAACCGTGTACGCTGGCCGCCGCTGAGCGTTGCCAAAGGGCGGTCCATGGTAAAAGCGGGCAGGGCGACCGCCTTGAGGGCAGCTTCGATGCGGCCGGGCAGGGACCAGTCGGCGCTGCCGGCGTCATCAATGCTGCCCAGTCCTCGATCGAGCCGGTCGAGCCGGGCGAGGTCGTCGGCAATGCCGAGCTGGTGGGCCAAAGAGGTGTCGGAAGAGACCTGCACGGATTGTTCCAGCATGCCGAGTGTTCCGGCGATGCTAACCGATCCGGCGGCAGGGGGGATAAGTCCGGCAATAATGCGCAGGAGGGTAGATTTGCCCGTGCCATTGCGCCCGATCAGCCCGGTGCGGCCGGGGCCGAAGGTGAGGTCGAGATCGTTGAAAAGCGGGTGGTTATCGGGCGTCGAACAGGTGAGTTGATGCAGTGTGACGGAGGCAGGCATGGACGGATTCCAGATGAGCGGTGCGGGTGAGGCAGGCGTTCATCTTGATTTCCATGGGTACCGTCCGGTCTGTGCTGCGTGTGGTCCCGAAGATAGGCGAGAGGGGGGAGATGTCAAGCGCGGCCCCTTTGGTCGTCAGGCCGTGATTCCAGCTATTTCCACAAAGCCCTGTATTTATTGGCGTATTTCGCGTCGTTCTCAGTTTGAATCAGGTGCAGCGCCGCCGGCTTTATGCTCGCGTCGCCGGTGGCGTCGGACAGGTTTTTGAGACCTGCGAGCAGGTCGTAGCGGATCAGGGTGCAGTTCTTGTGGGTGGCGCAGGCGGCGAATTTCTGCGCTGTCGCGTCGAGCAAAAAAGGGCGCAACGGGTTGGGCAGGCCAAGCCGCCACAGTGCTTGAATGACGTGGCGCGCGGTGACAAATTTGCTGTCCTCGGTCACCGCCAGCAGGGAGGGCCAGGCCCGACGGATGCGCTGCTCGGGGTCCGAGATCGCCAGATTGCAGAGAAGCTGGCCAGCGATGGCGCGGTCGTGATTATCCCGCGAGGATAGGTGTGCCACGAGGTCGTCCCACACCGCATAGGCCCAGCTGACCGGCTGCTGCGTGGCTGCCGTGAACGTCTGGTAGGCGGCGTTTTGCGCCGCCCTGTCGGTTGACCAGAGTTCAGGGAAGCCCGCAGGGATCATGCCAGATACCGCTTCTTGAGATGGGCCTTGAAGAAATCGGTGTTGAGCGGTTCGCCGGTGGCGCGGGTGATGAGGTCCGGTGTCGACCAGCGCGAGCCCTGGCTCCAGATATTGTCGGCGCGCCACTGGTTGACGCCGGTGAAATCGCCCTTGGCGATGTCGCTGCGCAGATTGGGCTGGGCCTTTTCCAGGGTTGCCCATTGCTGGGCGGCGATCATGGCGCCCAGGGTATAGCTGGGGAAATAGCCGAAGGCGCCGCCGGGCCAATGCACGTCCTGCATCGGGCCGTCCTTGGGATCGTTGATAGTGGAGATGCCGAGATATTCTGTCATCTTGGCGTCCCAGGCCTGGGGGATCTGGCTGGCTTCGAGCTTGCCATTGACCAGATCCTGCTCGAGTTCGTAGCGCAGGATGACATGGAGCGGGAAGGTGACCTCATCGGCATCGACGCGGATATAGCCGCGCTCGACGAAATTGACCTCGCTGAGCACATCGGCCACGTCCCAGTCGGGAATGGCGTCGGGGCCTAGATGCTGATGCACCAGCGGCAGGGAGAATTCCCAGAATTCGGGGCTGCGCGCCAGCTGCATTTCAACGAACAGGCTCTGGCTCTCGTGAATGCCCATGCCGCGGGCCTTGCCGAGCGACCAATGCGACCAGTCCTTGGGCAGGCCCTGCTCATAGAGCGCGTGGCCGGTTTCGTGCAGCACGCCCATGAGCGAGGAGAGGAATTCATCGGTGCGATAGCGCGTGGTCATGCGCACGTCGGTCGGCACGCCCCCGCAGAAGGGGTGATGCGAGACGGCGAGCGAGCCATGGGTGAAGTCAAAGCCGACGGCGCGCATGGCGGCGAGGCCAAGTTCGCGCTGCTTTTCAATGGGGTAGGGGCCATTGAGGCTCTTGCGCGGGCGCTTGGCCAGCCGGGCGTCCTGAGCGGCGAGGGCCTCGGGCACGAAGCCCTTGAGGAAGCTCTTGAGATCGGCAAAGACCGGGTCGAGATCGGCGGTGCGGTTGCCGGGATCATATTGGTCCATCAGCGCGTCATAAGGAGCCAGCCCCGTGGCGTCGGCGCGGAGCTGGGCTTCTTCGCGCACCAGGGCGATGACGCCTTCGAGGGCGGGCAGGAAGCTGTCCCAATCGCCCTTGGCGCGCAGTTCGCGCCAGAGCTGCTCGGAGCGCATGGTGGCCGCCGTCTTGCGCTCGACGAATTCGGTGGGGAGGCACGTGGCGCTGACATATTGGCGCTCGAATTCGGCGAGGGCCAGGCGCTGGTCCTCGGTTTCGGGCTTGGCGGCGGCGATCCAGTCGGCAATCTCTGGGGCAGTGGCCTGGGCGTGGTACATGCCGGCCAGGTTGGACATGGCCTCGGCCCGCTTCTCGCCGCCGCCAACGGCCATGTGGGTGGCCTCATCGGCGCCCAGGATGGACAGGGCATGTTCGAGCGCTTCGAGCTTGCGACCGAGATCGTCGAGTTTTTGGAAAGACACTGGCAGACTCCGCAAAGTGATGGACCGAGATGTTCCACAGGCGGCGCCATGGGGCAAGCGTGCGGATGCGCCGCCTGCAATGCGGTTGTCATGGTTGGACGGACCCCGAGACGGCTTTCGCCTCTGAGAGAGTTAAATAGTGAGACGAGTGCCGTCTCGGGGCGCCGGTTTTGGAACCATACGAGCGGCAGGGGTCGGCCCCTACTCTGGCAACTCGTACCTTGAACCTGTGCGAGAGGCAAAACCCACACCCGGCCCACCCCACCACTGTTCGCCTGCAGGCCGCCCATGCGGGGTGATCGGGGGAGTATAGGCC
>JAHJOS010000405.1 GCA_018820005.1 Alphaproteobacteria bacterium
CGATCAGCCGGCGCCACCCGCCACGGCAGGTCGCGGGCGTGACTGTCATACCAGACGAGCACAGCGTCGGCGTCGATGGGGGCGGGATTGGGGAGATGCATAGCCATCGGGTATATCCGGGCGCGCGATTGAAACAAGAGGGGCGATGCTGACGATCGGTATTGGAGCTCGCCCACGCACCAGCGGCACCGCCCCATTGATGCAGAGGCCCGGCACCAAAGCGCTGGCTCTTGTGGGCAAATTGCGCTGGGGGTACTGAAACAGCATGGCCAAAGACGATCTTCCAGAGCCCAAGCGCCGCAATCGGACCATGAGCATGGCCGATGTGCTCAGTGGCGCGCTCGATCCCGTGCTCAAGCAGCGCGGCTTTGCCAGCCGGGATATCATCACCCATTGGTCGGTGATGGCGCCAAAACCCTATGACAGCGTCGCCATTCCCGACAAGCTGAGCTGGCCGCGTGGTGAACGCAGTGCCGAGGGCGCCACGCTGGTGTTGCGCTGCGTACCCGGCCATGCGCTGGCGATTGCGCATGAAGGCGAAAAGATCGCGGCCGCCGTGAACCGCTATTTCGGCTTTGTACTGGTAGGCACAGTTCGCCTCTCGGCCGAGCCATTCAGGCCGGGTTCAGGACCATCGGCCGATAAGACGTTCACGCCCAGTCAGAGCGTAAAGGCAAAGGTCGGGGCCGAAGTCGCCGACGTCGAAAATGACGAAGTACGCGAGGCCCTGCGCACGCTTGGACACGCGCTTGCCAGTCGGACGGAGCGCAGGAGCGAATAGTGTGTTCACCCAGCAGTGATTGATCTGCCTACTTGCCCTCACAATTGCCCCGTGTAGTGTCGCCACAATCAAAACAGGAGCCTGAGCTGTGAAATTTACCCGCCGTGACACCCTTTTCCTGGCCGCTGCCGCATCGGCTCTGAGCCTGTGCGGGGTCGCCACCGCCAATGCAGCTGAAGGCGACATGGTCGATGTGGCCAAGTTGATGGCCCCAGCCGGCGATTATGTTGACCACACGCTGGGCAGCGATACCGCGCCTGTCACCGTGATCGAATATGTCTCGCCGACCTGCCCGCACTGCGCCGCCTTCTCCAACGATGTGCGCCCGGGCTTCGTCGCCAGCTATGTCGACACCGGCAAGGTGCTGCTGATCACCCGCCCCTTCGTACGCAACGTGCTCGATGCGGCGGTCTTCATGCTGGCTGAGGCCGCCGGCCCGACCAATTACGACAATGTCGTTTCGACCTATTTCAAGACCCAGACCACCTGGGCCAGTTCGCAGACCCCGCGCGACGCCATTCTCGAGATCGCCAAGCAGCTTGGCTTTACCCAGGAAACTTTTGACGCAGCATTGACGAATCAGGCCCTGTTCAAGGGGATGGAAGCTGTGCGCGAGCAGGCACTGAACGACTTCGGGCTGTCAGGTACGCCGACATTCTATGTCAATGGCAAGACGATCAGCGGTGAGCAGACTGTGGAATCGCTGGCTTCGGTCATCGATCCGCTTGTGCCTGCCGATTTCGTGGCAACCACCGGTGCTGCGCCAGCCGCTGCGGCACCTGCGACAGACGCAATGGCCCCTGCTGCCACCGATGCTATGGCCCCCGCGGCTGACGCAATGGCGCCGGCAGCCCCTGCTGATACAGGCGCGGCGACGCCCGTCAACTGACCGGATAGTCGATACGCGACGCCGCCCCGGTCCGGGGCGGCGATATAGCCTTGGTGCGGGGGGCGTTCGATGAAGTTCTCCCGCCTCAAGCTCCATGGCTTTAAATCCTTCTGCGATGAAACCACCCTGGTCATGGAGCCAGGGCTGACCGGCATTGTCGGCCCCAATGGCTGCGGCAAGTCCAATCTTGTGGAAGCCATGCGCTGGGTCATGGGCGAAAGCTCTTACAAGGCCATGCGCGCCTCGGGCATGGACGATGTGATCTTTTCCGGCTCGGGCAATCGGCCGGGCCGCAACTCGGCCGAAGTCACCCTGGTGCTGGACAATAGTGACCGCACCGCCCCCGCCGCGCTCAACACCGCTGACATTCTGGAAGTCACCCGCCGCATCGAGCGCGAGGCCGGCTCGGTCTATCGCGTCAATGGCAAGGAAGTGCG
>JAHJOS010000406.1 GCA_018820005.1 Alphaproteobacteria bacterium
CCTCGACCGCACCATAACCTGCGCGCAGATTGCTAACCTCAAGCACTGGCTGCCTCCCGCTTGGCAATGCGTTCGGCCATTCCCTTGCCAAGATAGGCCTCGATGACGCCGGGATTGGAGACAACCTCGCGCGGCGGCCCCTCGGCAATGAGTGTCCCCTGGTTGAGCACCCAGGTATAGTCCGACAGGCTCATCACCGCCTGCATCACATGCTCGATCAGCAGGATGGTGACGCCCGAATCGCGGATCGCCTGGATCACCGGGATGACATCCCGGATTTCCGAGGGATTCAGCCCGGCCAGAACCTCGTCGAACAGGATCAGTTTCGGATCTGTCGCCAGAGCACGGGCCACTTCCAGCCGCTTGCGCCCGGCAACCGTCAGCGCCGCTGCATCCATGTCGAGCCGGTCGCCCAGACCGACCTGATGGGCAACCGCTTCGGCCTTGGCCAGTGCATCGGCGCGACGCCTCAGCTTGAGATGGGCGCCGACCGCAATATTGTCCCGCACGCTTTGGCCCGCAAACGGCTGCACGGTCTGAAAGGTGCGGATCATGCCGCGTTTTGCGATAGCTTCGGGCGGCATTCCCGTGATGTCCTCGCCCAAAAACCTGACCGAGCCGGAATCCGGCTTGTGAAAGCCGGTAATCAAGGCGAACAGCGTGGTCTTTCCGGCGCCATTGGGGCCGATCAGCGATGTGATGCCGCCTTGCGGCATGGTCATCGTTACCGCCTGCGATGCTTGAACGCCGCCAAAGCTTTTGGTCAGGTCGCGGATCTCAAGCATGGCCTTCATCTCCCGCCGCCTGATGGATGGGCCCGCCGCTTCCCGGACAGCTGCGAATATAGACCCGCAAGTCCGCGCGGCGCGAACAACACCATGACAACCAGCAGGACGCCATAGAGCACAAGGCTGACCCCCGGAGCATCCCCGATCACGGCGCGCGAAAGCTCCGACAGGCCGTGCAGGGCGGCGGCGCCCAGAAGCGGGCCGAACAGGGTGCCCATACCACCGATAATCGGAACCAGCAGGCTTTCCACCGAAATCGCCGCGCCATAGGCGATGTGCGGATCGAGGTAGAGAAAATACTGAGCGTAAAACACGCCAGCCAACCCGGCAAAGAAACCCGAGAGCATGATCGCGCCCATCTTCACGCGGAAAGCATCGACGCCGAGTGCCCGCGCGGCATCCTCATTGTCCCGCACCGCCATCAGCTGCGCGCCAAACCGCGAATTGCCTATCTTCCAGACAGTCAGGAAAGCGGCGAATGTCATCACCCAAATGACCCAGAAGAACCCCTCCTTGGTGACAAACTGAAAATTGACCGCACTCCGCTCCAGCGGGATCAGCAACCCGACGCCGGCGCCGGTGAAATCCACCGAGTTGGACAGGATTCGCAGCACCTCGGCGAAGGCCAGCGTGACCAGCGCAAAATAAGACCCGCGCAGGCCATAGCGGAAGGTGCAGAAGCCAATGAATGCACCGACTGCCGCTGCAGCAAGACCGCCGGCGGCAAGACCTATCCAGGGATTGATGCCGAACTGCACCTGCAGCACTGCCACGGTATAGGCCCCGGTTCCGAAATAGGCGGCATGGCCGAACGAGACCTGGCCGCCATATCCGCCAAGGATGTTCCACGCCTGACCGAGCAGCGCCGCATAAAGCGTCATGATCACCAGATTGAGCATCGATTCCTGACGGATGAGCGAGGGCGCCAGGGCAATCAGGCCAAAGACCAACACCAGCATCAGCAATTTGTTGGCTGGCCTCATGCCTTCGCTCCAAACAGACCGGTCGGCCGGAAAATCAGCACCAGGATGAAGATCACGAAAATGCCGATCTGGCCCAGGCTTTCGCCAAGGAACAGGCCACCCAGAGCTTCGACCACACCGACAATAAGACCTCCGATGAGAGCGCCGACGAAGGATCCCATGCCTCCCAGAACAACAATTGTGAAGGCAATCAGCACGAAACCCCCTCCGACTTGCGGATTGACATAATAACTTGGCAACAACAGGCAAGCGGCGACGCCGAGACAGGCGATGCCGAGCCCGAAGCTCATGGCGAAGACATGATCGGCATCAATGCCGACGAGTTGCGCGCCCTTGCGCTCCTTGGCCAGTGCGCGAATGGCGCGACCGAGATCGGTGCGGCTTATCAACAGCCACAGCAGTGCCGCTGTTGCCAGCGCGCCAACGAAGGCAATGACCTTGGGGAACGGCAGGAAGGCGCCGAAAATTTCGACCGTGTCGAAGGAATAGGGCGTGTCGACGGTGCGCGTATCGGATTTGAAGAAGAACAGAGCGAGATTCTCGATGATGATCGAGATGCCGAGCGTCACAAGCAAGATGTTCTCGTCCCGGCCGTGACTGACTCTGCCGATGATGCCGCGCTGAAGCACATAGCCGAGAGCGAACATCGCGGGCGGCACGATCAGCAGCGCCACATAGGGATCGATGCCAAAGCGGGAGTTGAGATAATAGACGGCGTAAAGACCAAGCATCAACAGCGCCCCGTGGGCGAAATTGATGATGTGCAGGACGCCATAGATCAGCGTCAGGCCGAGTGCCACCAGGGCGTAGAGCGCGCCGGTGGTCAGTCCGTTGAGAACCGATGGGATGATGATTGCGCTGTCTGGCATGCTCGACTGTCGTCCGGATGGAAGAATTCGAGGCCGGGCGCAGTGCGCCCGGCCGCTAGGTGTCGGTCAGACAACCTACATTGTCATGGGATAGACCACCTCGGCTGAGGCGAACTCGGCAGGGTAGATAACCTCCACAGCGCCCTTCTGGACCTGCGTATTGACAGGCTGCGCCCCTTCGTTCTGGCCATTGACCATCTTGGTCGGGCCGTAGGGCATGCCGTGCTGGTCCCAGGTCGAAGACGCCAGTGCTGCGTTGACAGCGTCCTTGTCTGCCGAACCGGCGCGCTCGATGGCGTCGGCGAGGAAGGCGACGGCATTGTAGGCCAGGAACACTTCGTATGTGTAGATCAGGCCTTTCGCCTCGGCAGCCTTGCGTCGGGCAAGGGCAAGTTCCGACTTCGGATCGTACCAATGGTTGCAGTCCATGATCAGTTCTGCGGCTTCGGGGAATTCATTGACG
>JAHJOS010000049.1 GCA_018820005.1 Alphaproteobacteria bacterium
ATGACCATCTCGGCCACTTGGACGTGACGGATTGCGGGCTCGTCAAAGGTCGAGGCAATCACTTCGCCCTTCACCGTGCGCTGCATGTCGGTCACTTCTTCCGGCCGCTCGTCGATCAGCAGTACGATGAGATAGCACTCGGGATGATTGGTCGAAATCGAGCGCGCGATGTTCTGCATCATAATGGTCTTGCCGACGCGCGGTGGCGCAACGATCAGACAACGCTGGCCCTTGCCGAGCGGCGCGACCAGATCAATCACACGACCCGAGCGATCCTTGACGGTGGGATCATCGATCTCCATGCGCAGGCGTTCATCGGGGTAAAGCGGCGTCAGATTGTCGAAATTGACCTTGTGGCGGACGGCCTCGGGATCTTCGAAGTTGATGGTGTTGACTTTGAGCAGCGCGAAATAGCGCTCGCCTTCCTTGGGAGACCGGATCTGGCCTTCAACCGTATCGCCGGTCCGCAGACCGAAGCGTCGAATTTGTGAGGGGCTGACGTAGATATCATCAGGACCGGGCAGATAGTTGGCGTCTGGCGAGCGCAGGAAGCCAAAACCATCAGGAAGAACCTCAACCACGCCTTCGCCGGTGATGTCGACTTCCTGGGCCGCTAGTTCCTTGAGAATGGCAAACATCAATTCCTGTTTGCGCATGGTCGAGGCGTTCTCGACCTCGTGTTCTTCTGCGAACACCAGCAATTCGGCCGGAGATTTGGCCTTGAGCTCGCTGAGCTTCATATTCTGCATGTAGAGAATAAACCCTTGAGGGAAATCTGGACGGCTAGTCTTTTTGGGAGGGTAGGCACCGCGCAGCGACCGGGGCCGGTCAGCTTATTTTTGGGATGCGTTGACCCCATGTAACCCGATCTGCCGCGAGTTTCAAGATTTAAACAAGCGCCAGACCGGCCGATTCACGTGAAACAGCCGCTAGAACGGCTTAACGATGACTGCGACCACGATAACCGCAGCGATCACGAAGGGGATTTCGTTGATAGCGCGGAAGAATTTGTGGCTACGGGTGTTGCGGTCCTGCGCAAAGGCACGCAGCAGCGACCCATAGAAACCCTGAACACCACTTAGCGCTATGACCATGGCAGCCTTGAGCCACATCCAGCCCATCGAGAAATCGACCAGGCCAAATCCGAATGCCAGCCACAGCCCAAAGATCCAGGTGGCTATCATCGAAGGTACCATGATGCCCCGATAGAGCTTGCGCTCCATCGTCTTGAACGTCTCAGACGCCTCGGTGCCCACCGCGACACCCGCGTGATAGACAAACAGCCGGGGCAGATACATAAGCCCTGCCATCCAGGCGATTACTGAGAGCACGTGCAGTGCCTTGACCCATTCCATTTCTACAAATTCCTCAAAGATAGGCGACCATTAGCCGTTTTTGACCCGATTGATCAGCCGCGCCACATTCTCGATTGGCGTTTCCGGAACAATGCCGTGGCCAAGGTTGAAGATGTGCGGGCGATCGCTGAAGGCATCGACGATCCGGTCAATACGCTCATCCATCTGGCTACCGCCAGCCACAAGTCGCAGTGGATCAAGATTGCCCTGCACCGCGAGCGTATCGGGAAGATTTCCTGCGGCAAAGTCGAGCGGCGTCGCATAGTCCAGCCCCAGGGCATTCACCCCTGTTTCTGCGGCGTACCGCGCCAGATTGCCGGCAGCGCCGCGCGGGAATCCAATGATGGGTGCATTGGGCACTTTTGCCCGCACACCCTCGACAATGCGCTTGTTGGGGCCAATCACGCGTTCGTCAAAAGCCTCATCATCGAGATTAAGCGCCCAGCTCTCAAATAGCTGCACAACATCGGCGCCGGCCGCAAACTGCGCGACCAGGTAGTTGATGCTGGTTTCCACCAGGATATCCATGAGCGCAGCAAAGGCCTCCGGATGACGGGTCGCGAACAATCGAGCCGCGGCCTGGTCGGTCGAACCGCGCCCGCCAATCATATAGGTCGCCACTGTCCAGGGTGAGCCGCAGAAGCCAATCAGGGTCTTGTCCGGTGCCAGCGCTGCTTTTAGCCCTCTAAGGGTCTCCAGCACTGGTGCCAGATGCTCCAGGGCCCTCTCCGGCTGCAAGCGGTCGATGCTGGTTTCACTGATCGCCTCGAGAACTGGCCCTTCGCCTTGTTCAAAAGCAACTTTCTGCCCCAGCGCATCGGGGATCACCAGAATGTCCGAGAACATGATCGCAGCGTCCAGATCAAACCGACGCAGTGGCTGCAAGGAGACTTCGATTGCCAGTTCAGGGGTGTAGCACAGATCGAGGAAGTTTTTCGCCTTGGCGCGCGTCTCCCGGTACTCGGGTAGATAGCGCCCAGCCTGACGCATGATCCACACCGGCGGCCTGGCCTGACGTTCTCCCAAGACGGTGGCGAGCAGAGGCTTATGGATCACGTCGAACCTTCCTTCCAGAAAACCCCAAAGAGTCTTTCTGACTTAGTATTTGTATTATCATGGCGGTGTTTTGAGCCAATTCACAGGCGTCCACAATCTCGGTGTTGGCGGCACAACCGCGCAGGCCAATGGTTAATGGCCTGTTAACACAGTCGCAACGCTCCAGGTTCGATGTCGACGCCACACTCCTTAACGAAAGCTTAACGAGGCGACTCCGGAGTCAATGATTCGCTTTGGCATGTGCAAAACCAGTGTCTGACTAGATCAGCCCGACGCAGGCTTTTCCCCAGAGCTATCCCCTGCTGCCCATGTGTCGGGCCCGGGGCCGAAGTGTTAACATTTTGGTAACCAGGTCGAACAAGTTGCCGGCCAGTCCAAAGTCATGAGTCATTGTCACAGCTTGGGCTTGAGCTGTGGATGACAGTGTGGAAAACATGACCCCCATGATGATCCTGGCGTCTCGTAGCACCACCCGCAAAGCCTTGCTGCAGCAGGCTGGATTGCGTTTTTCCAGCGTGCCGGCTGAGGTCGATGAACGCGGTCTCGAAGCCAGCGCCATTGCTGCTGGCGGCGACGGCCGGGACGTCGCCATTATCCTGGCGCAACGTAAGGCGGAGGCGGTTTCCGCGGGTCATCCGGGCGCCATCGTGATCGGCGCCGACCAGACGCTGAGCCTGGGCACCGAGCTTTTGCACAAGCCGGCCAGTCGCAGCGACGCTGCTGCCCAGCTCGACCATCTGCGCGGCAAGACCCATCGCCTGCATGCAGCGGTCAGCCTGGTGCGTGACGGCACCATAGTGTGGTCCGATGTGCAGACCGCCGAGCTCACCATGCGCGACTTTACCGCCGCCGAGCGTGACGATGTGCTAGACCGCGAAGGCGACGACGTGCTGGCCTCGGTGGGTGGTTATCGACTGGAGGGCCCCTCGATCCGGCTGTTTGAAACCGTGACCGGCGATTATTTTACCATTCTGGGCCTGCCGCTTCTGCCGCTGCTGGCCGCCCTGCGCAGCTTTGCACCCGAGACATTGCAGTGACCATCAAGGCCTTTGTGATCGGCCATCCGATCAACCATTCGCGTTCGCCCCTGATTCATGGCCGCTGGCTGGCCGAGCATGGCATCGACGGCAGCTACGAAGCGATCGACGTCGCCCCGGCGGACCTGCCCGAATTTTTCGACCGGCTGCGCGCCGGCGAATTTGCCGGCGGCAATGTTACCATTCCGCACAAGGAGGCCGTCTTTGCCCTGTGCGACAGCATTGATCCGCTGGCCCGCACCATTGGCGCGGTCAATACGCTCGTGGTGACTGATGGCCAGATCTCCGGCAGCAATACCGACTATCTCGGCTTCCTCGGCAATCTCGACGCCGGTGCCCCGGCCTGGGACAAGGGCACTGGCCCCGCCATCGTGTTGGGCGCTGGCGGCGCAGCTCGCGCTATCCTTGTGGCGCTGCAGAGCCGTGGCATCCCCGTGGTGCTGCTCAACCGGACCGTGGCGACGGCTGAGAAGCTGGCGCGCGAACTGGGCGGCGCCATCACGCCCGGCGCGCTTGAGGACTTCAACGCAGTCGCCGCTGACGCGCGCCTTGTGGTCAACACCACCTCGGTGGGCATGCATGGCAGCCGTTTCGAGGGTTTTGACCTCAACCGGCTGCCCGCGACGGCGCTGGTGACCGATATCGTCTATGTGCCACGTACAACGCCCCTATTGGCCGATGCAGCCGCCCGCGGACTCAGGATTGTCGATGGTCTTGGCATGCTGCTCCATCAGGCCGTTCCAGGCTTTGAGGCATGGTTTGGGGTGCGGCCCGCAGTTACCCCCGCGCTGCGAGCGCGTATCGAGGCCACATTGGAGCATTGAACATGTGGCGCATTGGAATCACGGGCTCCATAGCGACCGGCAAGACGACAGTGCTTCAAGCCTTCGCCGATCTTGGAGTACTGGTGTTGTCGGCTGATGCGGTGGTGGCAGAGCTCTATTCTGGTGCCGCCGTGGCGCCCGTTGCCGCCCTGTTCCCCGATGTCGTGCAGGACGGTGCGATTGATCGCGCCGCGCTGTCGGCTGCGCTTGCAGCCGATCCCTCCGCTTTCAAGGCGCTTGAGGCGGTAGTTCACCCCCTGGTACGGGCCCGCATCGCTGATTTTCTCGAGGCTGCTCAAGCGCAGGGTGAGGCTCTGGCCGTCGTGGAAGTACCGATATTGTTTGAAAGCGGCTACGACTATGGCTTTGATGCCATCGGCGTCACTTGGGTTGATCCAGCGATTCAACGACAACGGGCACTGGCGCGCCCTGCAATGAGCGTGGAAAAGCTCGATGCCATCCTTGCCCGCCAGATGCCCCAGGCCGACAAGAAGGCGCGCGCGACCTATCTGTTCGACACCGGTCTGCCTATTGCCAGAACGCGCGAACAGGTGGCTGCGCTGGTAGCTGCCATCAAGGCAAGGAACACACGGCCATGACGCGTGAAATCGTCCTCGATACCGAAACCACTGGTCTGTCGCCGGCATCTGGTGACCGGCTGGTGGAAATCGGCTGTGTCGAGTTGATCAACCACATCCCGTCCGGCCAGCACTACCACGTCTACATAAACCCGCAGCGCTCAATGCCCGAGGAGGCCTTCCGCGTGCACGGCCTGAGCGAGGAATTCCTGGCCGACAAGCCGCTCTTTGGCGCGGTCGAAGCCGATTTCCGGGCCTTTATTGGTGATTCGACCCTGATCATCCACAATGCCTCGTTTGATATGGGTTTTCTGAACGCTGAGCTGTCCCGGGCCGGCCAGCCCGCTTTGGGCAATACAGTGATTGATACCGTCATGCTGGCGCGCCAGAAGCACCCCGGTGCTCGCGTTAGCCTCGATGCCCTGTGCAAGCACTATGGCATCGACAACTCGCGGCGCACGCTGCACGGCGCCCTGCTCGACAGCGAGATCCTGGCCGAGGTTTATCTCGAGCTGATTGGCGGCAAGCAGGTGAGCCTGGCCCTGATCGCCGAAAGCACGGTCTCAGGCGCTGACGCCATTGCCGGCCGCACTGTTGCTCTGCCGCGTCCCACATCGCTGCCCTCCCGCATCAGCCAGGCCGAGCGCGACGCCCATGCCGCTTTTGTGGCGGCGCTGGGCCCCGAGTCGCTGTGGGCCAGCTACGATAAATAACCCGGCGCTGACCCCCTGGGGATAACAAAAACCCCGGATCGCTCCGGGGTTTTGTCATTGTGCACTTTGGTGCGGCAATCAGTTCGGCTTGTCGGTTGCCGGCTGGGCAGCACCCTGCTGGGCGGCCAGCTTGGCCAGATTCTGGCGGTAAATTGATGCAA
>JAHJOS010000407.1 GCA_018820005.1 Alphaproteobacteria bacterium
AACCGAGCGAAGGCCTAGCGCCGCTCCTGGCCGAACTGATCGTCAAGGCCATGGCGCCCGTCCCGACAGTCGCCGGCACGCTCGATCTTCGCGCCGGAACCCCCGTCATGGCCGGCGATGAGGCCGGGCTCGTCCTGTCCGATCGGGGCGAGATAGAGGTGGTCCGGATGATGGACAACGTTGGCCTCCGCGGCCCCTGGTCCTGCGGCATCGGCTATCGCGCCGCGGTGTGGCAATCCGGACGCCAGATCGGCTTCTGCCTCGACGAACCGTTCCTGTTGACTGAGGATAGGAGGGTCAAGTCGGTGAACGGCCACCCGCGAGGGGCGATACGGTGGTCCGTCTTGTTTGGGGATGGTGGACGTTCGGCTCTGCCGATCATGCCTCATGATCCGTAAGCAGGCCGGGACACGTCATTTGGCCGCACGCGTTGACCGATTGTTCCCCGTCGGCACGTTCTTCGGCCGGGGCCGATGGTATCAGTTGGAATAATATCAGCTGTTGGCGAAGGTTAGTTGACCCGTCCCAGCTGACAAACCATCCCCATTCAGTGTTTATGATGGTGCTGATTAACGACAGACGCAGCTTGCGTGTCCATCGGCTAGATTGCAGCACCTGTCGGACACTCCGATGCCAGCAGGGTTTCAGCCATCGGAGGACGATCGGCAGGGACGAAACTGTCCGATCAGATCGTGATCGAGACGAAGCCCTTCGACGTTGCCAGCGCCTGAAACAGGCCCTGGCGGGTCACGTCATTGTGCCGGATCATCAACCCGCGCGCGCGTGTCCGGTCCCGGGCGGCGAGCGCCTCGACAATCTCGACATGTTCGGCATTGGTCTCGCTGCTGACGTCGCGTAGCTGGGCGCCAAGATAGAAGAAGCGCTCCAGTTCCGAGATCTGCCGGGCGAGAACGTCATAGAGTCGCTTGTTGCGGGACGCGGCGGCTATCGCCAGATGGAACTGCCGGTTGGCGGCGATGAAGTTGTCGATGGAGGGGGATTCGCCTTGGCGGTAGACCACTTCGGCCAACTCCCGGAGCCTTTCGATCTCTTGCGCGGTGATCTGTTCGCAGGCGAACTCGACCGCTCCGGCTTCGAGGACGGTGCGGAGATCGAACAGCTCGTTCATATCGCCGAAGGTGATCGGCGTCACCTGATAGCCGCGCCGGGGGAAGGTGTGCACCAGGCCCTCTTGGCGAAGAGTTGCCAGAGCCTCGCGGACGGGGGTCTTGGATACTTCGAAGCGCTCCGCCAACTCGGCTTCGGAGATTTCCTGACCGGGCTTGAGAGAACAGCGCAGGATCTCGGCACGCAGCCGCGCATAGACCTGCTCGGTCAGCGAACTGGGTTTGCGCGGCTTCTTTGCCGCCGCCTCGGCTTTCGTGGTTGCTGCCCGGATTGTGCCCCGACGTTGAATGCCGGCTGTCTCCACCATGGCGGACCCCATCAGCTTCGGCCCTTCATGCCAGCAGGCCTGCGTGTCATTCGCGTTTCTCGGTCGATCGTCGTGCAACTTGCGTTCAGTGAAACGCTAGATGCCCGCATTCGCCAGCATTGTCTACTGCACCATCTCTCGTAACATATCACGGCGTCCAGCGTCAGGGAAATGCGTCGGTACATCATAGGGATAACCCCACCGAACAGCCGCATGAAACGTCGGATGCATAAGCCGGGGAAGGCGAAGGCGGGAGACAACAGGTCAGCCGGTTTCGATGCGCAAAGGACCGAATCAATCCGCGGATGGGTACCAGGTCACCCGTTGACCTATAAAATCTTCCAAGATATATCAGTAAAAATATCTAGTGAGCGGACGGTGTGACCGTCCCCGCCGAAAGCCAGCATCATGAAGATCGTCGTTCTCAACCCAAACAGTTCGACCACCGTGACACGGTCGATGGCGGGTTGTCTCGCCCCGCTCATGGCGGTGACGGCGCACGATATCGTCTGCGCCACCCTGCCTCATGCACCGCTCGGGATCGAGACGGACGCCGATGTCGCCGAAGTCGCGCCGATGGTCGTCGATTTCGTGCGCGACACGCCGGCGGATGCCTATGTGATCGCCTGCTTTTCCGACCCGGGTGTCGAGGCTGTCCGGCGCATCACCGACAAGCCCGTTTTCGGCATTGCCGAGGCGGCCTATTGCGGAGCGCTCCTGCATGGCAAGCGTTTCGGCGTGATCTCCCTGGGGCCGTCCTCAATCGCGCGGCACCACGCCCATATCGCCCGGTTGGGGCTGTCGGAGCGGTTGGGTGGCGACCGCGCCGTCGACATGAGCGTGGCCGAGGCCAATGAGACTCACCAGGCCGAGGCGGCGATTCGCGTGGTTGGCCAGCGCCTGCGAGAAGAGGACGGTGCGGACGTGCTGATCCTCGGCTGCGCGGGCATGGGGGCGCAGCGTCCAGGCTTGCAGGCGGCGCTTGGCTGCGTCGTCATTGATCCGGTGCAG
>JAHJOS010000408.1 GCA_018820005.1 Alphaproteobacteria bacterium
CAGCGCCACCTGCTGCAGGCGCGGTCCGATGGGGATGGACACCATGTTTTTGTCGAGATGGGCGCCATAACGGATACCGGCATCGCATCCCGCCGCGATGATATCGACGCGATCGTTGTCGACGACGATGTCAACCTCGACCTCAGGATGCAGCCTGCGGTATTCGGCCATCAGCGACGGCAGGATGTCTGGAACAACCGCGCCCGGGACATTGAGCGAGAGTCTGCCCCGGACAGTGCCCATGGAATTGGCCGCTTCCGATACAGCCGTCTCGATGCCCTGGAACAGGGGCCGGATCTGATCGGCAAGGCGCCGCCCCTGCTCGGTCGCCCGTACGCTTCGGGTCGATCGCAGAATCAGCGGCACCCCCAGTTCGGCCTCGAGCCGGGATATCGTGGTGCTGACCCGCGACGGTACAGTGCCAAGTCGCTGTGCCGCGGCGCGGAAGCCGCCGCAATCCAGCACTGCCAGGAAAATCTTGAGGTGATCCGGTGACGGACTGTTCTTCATGCAGAACAGCCTATTCCCGCACTTGCAGATTATCAATGCATCCAAGAACAGTCAGTGTCCATCCAACACGGAGACAGACATGTTCATTATCACCGGCGCCACGGGGCAACTCGGTCGCAAGATCGTTCAAAACCTGCTGCAGATCGTCTCGGCTGAGCGCATCGCCGTCAGCGTGCGCGACCCGGCCAAGGCAGATGATCTGGCAATGGCCGGCGTGCGCGTTCGCCCTGGAAATTATGACGATGCCGCAAGCCTGCGCCATGCGTGGGAGGGGGCAAAACGGCTCCTGCTCGTCTCGTCGAATGCATCGGCACATGGTGGTGATCCGCTAGCGCACCACGCTACCGCCATCTCTGTTGCGCAGGATCTTGGCGTCGAGCGCCTCTTCTATACAAGCCAGATCGCGAGCTCATCGACCTCGCTATTCCCGCCGGCGCGGACCCACGCTGCTACCGAACAGATGCTGGCCAAGTCGGGACTGGCCTGGACCGCAATGCGCCACGGCTTTTATGCAGACAGTGCGCTCGCCATGAATGCGCGCGGCTTTGCCAGCGGCAGCCTCGTTGCTCCCGCGGATGGCAAGGTGTCGTGGACGACTCACGACGACCTCGCAGCCGCCGATGCGATGCTCCTGGCCGGCAATGAACTGTTTGACGGCCCCACCCCGGCCTTGACCGGTTTTGAAGCGCTTGACCTCGCCGATCTTGCGGACATTGCCCAGACCATCCTCGGCAAGCCGGTAGCGCGTCATCTGCTTGGGGACGACGCTATGATCTCGTCTGCAGAGGCTTCAGGCGCGCCGCCAGACCGTATCGAGATCATGATGGGCTACTATCGGGCCGCCAGAGCCGGGGAATTTGCCCAGGTCGATCCGACTCTGGCCAGACTACTTGGCCGCCGCCCCCAGTTGATGGATGACTTCATGGCTGAACGGCTCAGCTAGTGAAAGCGGATATTCGCGCCTCAGGAGGCGGGCGCCGAGAGCAACGTCCGCTCACAGGCAGCTTGCGATTTCGTTGATGGCAACTACGGGGTCGACTGTTGCCAGTCCGCAATGCGCCCCATTTAGACCGTTCGACCAACACTCTTGAATTTCCAGAAGCGGACATTTGCGCCAGGCCCACGGAAAGACAAAAATTGGGTGGAAAGGCGACTGGCAGCGGGGACCTGCCATCGCGGGGCCCACTCCAACAGCCCTATCCACGACTGAGCCTTAGGCCGGTGACAATGAGCCAGGCGAGCCACATAGCTAGGCCTAGGATCCCGACGAACAACAGGGGCGATCCATCCGCGATGGCGAGGTTTCCAAGTCCGGCTAAGATGGGCAGGCCACCAGCTGCCACGCCAAGTAGTCGCTGCCACGGTCGCGTCAGGCCGCTCGCGTGAGTGGCCAACGCTGCGCCAATGAAGGTTGTTCCGAGCGCGGGTAGTGATAACGCGAAGGCCGCGGCATGGAGTTGCCACATCAGCTCGAAGGCGGGGGTAGGCTCCGCCAGGCCAGCCGCGGCGAGTACGATCGC
>JAHJOS010000409.1 GCA_018820005.1 Alphaproteobacteria bacterium
CGGAACATAATTCAGTACCTTGAACGCTAGCAGCAGCCCGAGAGGGTTGCGAAAGTAGATATAGCCCTCGCCGCCAGGCGTGCCGCTCGCAGAATAATAGTCTGTGCCGGCCAATGCCGCATCCACGATGTCGCTGGTATCGCCGCCGACAAATTGGCGGATGGTCATTCTAGTCATGCTGCCCCCTGGTCGATGCTCTATTGTGACAAAGCGCTGTTCGACTGCCGTCGGCAATCTCTGCGCTAACGTCGCCCGGCAGAATGCTGGCGTCAACAATACTTTGTTAACTATCAGGCGTGGGTAGCATTATTGCTTGGGAGCGAGGTGCGCCATGGCGCAAATTGCTACTTACTGTCCTCGTAATAGGACTTGGCAAAGCGCTCGATGACAGGACTGGCCTGCTGCTCGACCAGCGCCCGTCGCACAATGTTTTCCGGGGGTGGGAGTCGGAAATCCTTGCGCTGCCGCTGCAGCAATGACCACAACTTTCGCAACATTAGATTCTCCGCCTGCAACAGCATTTGAACAGAGCGCGCCGATTGGGACAAGCGCTATTAAGATATAGAGCAATATAGAATGAGGGTTGTTGGCGACTAAGGGTTTGATTCTAAAATAGAAATCAAAATAGAAAATTTTACGGACTCAAGTCGGACAGTTATTATGGTCCGAGGCGGAATGAATTGCTCAAAAGTGCGCGCCCGATCACGCGGGGCAATTGGTGCGGCGTAGCCGATATTGTCGTTGAAACGCTTTGCTGAAAACGAGTCTGCCGGCCACGTGGGGCCGGCAGATAATCTGGCGCTTTGGGCGCTATGTGTACCGGCCGTTCTAGCGCCGGTCAGGCATCTACCGTATTGCGCGGCAATGGGTAGGCTGCGTCCGCATAGAGCTTGCGGATGTCATCGCCATCAAAGCGGGCTTCGTTGACTTCGAGCACTGTGCCGGCCAGGCCTGCCTCGGGCAGCTCTTCCATGCAGAAGCGGATCGCCTCCGCAGCCTTGGGAAAGCGGCGGTATTGGGTTTGCTGCGATTTGGCGTAGCGGCGGCTGGGGAAGAGCTCTGCGCTGGCATTGTAGTTGAAGGCTGTCATGTCAACTCCTGTGCGGCATGGGCCCGCAGGCGGGCCGGGGACGGCTTGTGGGGCCGCTTGCGCGGCAGGGGGTAGTCTGGGCTGCGATAGAGCCAGATCATCGCATCATTGCTGTGGCGCTTGTTGGCAACCTGCAGGCTCGCGCCCTTCAGACTTACCGGAGCAGCCTCTTCAAGAGCGAAGCGGATGGCCTGGGCGGCGGTGCGAAAGGCCTTGGGACCCTGCGCGGCGGCGGCATGCCAGTCACTGCCGAGATAGAGCTCGGCAGGCGCCTGGAAATCAAACTGTGTCATTGTCTCTCTGTCGGTCCGCCATTGGCGTGACCATTCTGTGTTGGGGCCTCGACCGCATTTGCGGGAGGCGGCGGGGGCGGCTGGTTGAGCCACCCCGGCCCGGATTAGGCTAGAGCAGCGTCAGGTTGGTGGCCGAGAGCTTGCCGTCGCGGCCGGTCTCGAGCTCGTAGGAAACCTTGTCGCCTTCATAAAGGCCATTGAGGCCCGAACGCTCGACTGCGGAAATGTGGACGAATGCGTCCTTGTCGCCGCCTTCGGGCGAGATAAAGCCGAAGCCCTTGGTGGTATTGAAGAATTTTACGGTGCCGTTGATCATGGCTGAAGTCTTTCCTTGGCGGACGCGTCATCGGACAGACCAATGGCGTCGCTTTCCGTCCAGCACCATGCTGGTCGGATCTAACACGCTCGCAAAAATCAGGAAGAAGCCAGAAATCCGGTAACCCGGCGATCGGACAGCTATCATGCGCTGAAACGTATGGTGCCTATATAGGCCGTCCGGCGGACAATAACAAGGCTTGCCGCCCAGAGGGCCCGGATTCGCGACTACGGCGCAGGATAATCGCCGTGATCGCGAGGTTGCGCCAGGCCTAAATCAGAGCCGCGCGCCGGCTGTGTCGAAGGCCAGGCAGGCCGCCGGATCAATGCCGATCGTGATCTCCGAGCCCGCCGGAATGCGCGAGTGGCCCTTCTGCTGGATGGTGATCTTGGCCTCGTTCCGGCCCGTGGCATAGACGTAGGACACGCCCCCCAATTGCTCGACCACCTGGGCCGAGGCGGTGAGACTTGTGGTGCTCTCGTCAATGAAATGCTCGGGGCGGATGCCGATGGTCACGCTGTCGCCTGGCTTGGCGCTGCTGCCGCGCAGGCGCACGGCAATGGTGCTGCCATCAAAATCCTGCGCCTTGATCTCTGCAGTCTGCCCGGCGATGCCGACAATCTGTCCGGCCAGGAAATTCATGCGCGGCGAGCCTATGAAGCCGGCCACGAACAGATTGTCCGGCTCGTCATACAGCTCGATGGGGCTGCCCTGCTGCTCGATGCGGCCATCGCGCAGCACCACGATCTTGTCGGCCAGGGTCATGGCCTCAACCTGATCATGGGTGACATAGACCATGGTGGCGCCCAGCTCCTGATGCAGCTTGGCGATCTCGATGCGCATCTGCACGCGCAGCTCTGCGTCGAGGTTCGACAGCGGTTCGTCAAACAGGAACGCCTTGGGCTGGCGCACGATGGCGCGGCCAATGGCGACGAGA
>JAHJOS010000410.1 GCA_018820005.1 Alphaproteobacteria bacterium
CGATATTCGCGGGGCAGGGAACCTGCTTGGCGACGAACAATCCGGCCACATCCGCGAAGTCGGCTACGAACTCTATCAGTCCATGCTCGAGGAGGCCGTGGCCAACCTCAAGAACGGCGATGCCGACTACGAGGACAAGAACGAGTGGAGCCCGCAAATCTCGCTGGGCATGCCAGTGATGATTCCCGAGCACTACATTCCCGATCTGCAGCTGCGCATGCAGCTCTATCGGCGCCTGGGCGATCTCACCGACATCCGCGACATTGACGCCGCCGGCGCCGAGCTTATTGACCGCTTCGGCCCGCTGCCCGAGGAAGTCGAGTCCCTGCTCAAGGTGATTTTGGTCAAGGCGCTGTGCCGCCAGGCCAATGTCGAGAAGGTGGATGCCGGTCCCAAGGGCGCGGTGATCACCCTGCGCAACAATGAATATCCCAACCCGGCGGCCCTGGTGCGCATGGTCAGCGACCCCGCCAGCCAGGTCCGCATCAAACCCGATCAAAAATTGGTGTTTGCCCGAAATTGGCCAACTCCGACTGATCGTCTCAAGGGTGCAGCGGCAATTCTGTCGCGTCTCGCCAAGCTGGCAGAAGTTTCTGCCTGACCCGCGGCCATAAACCCTGTCTCGCCATAATGCTTTGGCAAGGGCTATTGGTCATGGTATTGCCCGAATTCAGCACTTGAAGGGCAGTTCAATTAACGAGGTGGCGTCAAGTCACCGGGACCGCCAAGGAAGCCAAGGAAATTCTATGAACATCAGGAAACCCCTCGTCGCCGGTTTTGCGGTGGCCGCGCTCATGCTGTCCCCGCTGGCCGTATTCGCTCAGGATGCCACTCCGGCTGCCCCCGCCGCTGAGGCTGCTCCGGCTACTGACGCCGCTGCGCCGGCTGCCGATGCTGCTGCGGCTCCTGCCGCTGGTACGCCCTCGACCAATTGGCTCAAGGTCTGCGACCCGCTGCCAGATGGCCAGAAAGCCTGCATCATGCGCCAGGTGATCCTGGCCAATGGTCAGTTCCTTGGTTCGTTCCTGCTGCGTGATGATCCGGGTCAGGAAAGCCGCCTGCTCGCTGTGGCCGCTGTGCCGCTTGGCGTGCTGCTGCCGTTCGGCCTCACCTGGCAGATCGATGGCGCCAAGCCCATCCGCGTGCCCTATATGCTGTGCGACCCCACCTCCTGCGCCACCCAGCTGGTGATCAACGAGCAGTATGTGAACTCGCTCAAGAAGGGCAGCACGCTCAAGCTGACTGCCAAGAACCGCCAGAATCAGGACCTGACCATTGAGATCAGCCTGTCCGGCTTCACCTCCACCTATGATGGCGATGCTGCGCTGACCTTTGATCAGTTCCGCCAGGAAACCTCGGGCGAAAATGCCCTTGAGCAGGTCCTTCAGGATCGTGCCGAGCAGCTGCGTCAGCAGCTGGCAACGCCGCCAGCCGATGGCGCTGCGCCCGCTGCCGATCCGGCTGCTGCCCCGGCACCCGCTGCCAACTAGGCGCGCCGATTACTGTGAGAGAATGCCGAGGGGGCGCAGGAAACTGCGCCCCTTTTGATTCAGCGAATGCCCATGCCCAGCGAAAACGCCTGCTTGCGAAGCGCGGGCGTCAGTTTGAGCGCCCACAGCCCGCCGGCCCGCAGCGCCTGTGCCGGCAGCATGTCCGCCAGCAGCGAGCGGAACAGCGTATCCACCATGCCCCCGGTGCGTGCCAGATCGGCCGCCCGGCGCTTGGCATAGTCCTGGCTCACTGCCACGGCCCAGTCGCCCCGGCTGCTGCCCACTTCGGCGAGTGATCGCGCCAGATCAGCCACGTCGCGCAGGCCCAGGTTCAGCCCCTGCGCCCCGATAGGCGGGAAGGCATGGGCCGATTCCCCCGTCAGCACCACGCCGTCCGCGCCGGCGCGGTCAACGCTGAGTACGCCAAGCGGAAACACATGACTTGGGCTGGCCAGGCTCATCTTGCCAAAAAGCCGCTGCGATCGCTCTTCGAAAATGGCGAGCAGATGCTCGGTGCCGCCTGCCTGTGCCTCTGCCAATACAGTGGCATCATCGATCCACACCAGATTGGCGCGATTGCCGCCAGCCGGCACCAGCGTGAACGGGCCGCGGGGATAGTGAAATTCAATCGAGGTGCTGCCGATGGGCCGCGTAAGATCGAGATCACACACCAGCGCCGATTGGTTGAACGACCGTTCGCTGGCGCGCAGCCCGGCTGCTGACCGGACCAGCGACTTCTTGCCATCGGCACCCACCAGCAGGGGCGCCCGCACCGTGCGGCCGTCGCCCAGCGTCACCACCCAGTCTGTGCCATCGCGCACCACGTTCGTCGCGCCGACCGTTTGTACCGCCAGATTGCCATACCGCGCTGCACAGGCGTGGAAACACTCCAGCAGCGGCGCATTGGCAAAGTTCCAGCCAAACGCGGCAATGCCGGCATCGCTGGCATCAAACAGGGTCTCGGGCGCCCGGATCAGCCGATGTGTAGCGTCAATGATGCGGATTTGGCTGAGCGCATGCCCCAGTTCTTCCGGCGCTCCGATCAGCTCAGCCGATTGCAGATAGTCGACACTGGGCATCATCAGCGCCGAGGTGCGCCGGTCCGGCGGCCCCACCGGCGCCAGATGCACTGTTTCGAGCCCGGCCTGCGCCACGGCAACGGCCGCCGCGACGCCTGCCAACCCGCCACCCACCACGATGGCCTGTGTGCTTGCCCCGCTCATCGTGCGTCTGCCACGCGGCGCGCGTGTCCGCTTGGTACCAGCATGCTGCCGGCATAGGAGCCGATCAGCATGGTCACCAGAAATACTGCCAAATTCTCCGGCCCGAACGCGATCAGCGCAATCGCCGGTCCCGGGCAGATGCCGGCCATGCCCCAGCCCATGCCGAACAGCAGCGCCCCGCCAATCAGCCGGCCATCGATCTTGTCGTATTCAGGTTGGTGAAACTGGCTGTCAAACAGCGGTGCCTGCCGCCGCTTGCTCAGTTGCACGGCAATGAACATCACCAGGATCGCCGGCACGATGACAAAGGCCAGGCTCGGATCCCAGCCGCCACTTGGAATCGCGGTGACATCGAGAAACCGCAGCACTTTTTTCGCATCCACCATCTGGGACACGTAAAGGCCCGCACCAAACAGCCCGCCACTGACGGCGGCCGTAGCCAGGTAACGCGTTCGCAAATGCGGCATCACACCACCCCCGTAATGGCGACGGTGAGCATCGCAACGCCGAAAAACACCGCCACGGCCACGAACGAGCGGCGCGAGAGCCGCGCAATGCCGCAAACGCCATGCCCCGATGTGCAGCCATTGCCGATCTTGGTGCCAAGTCCGGTGAGCAGGCCCGCCACCGATAGCCAGGCCGGCGTTGGAATGTTCCAGGCTTCTGGCGCCGGCACCAGGCTGGCTGGCACATCGCCCCCCATGCCCAGGCCCGGCACCAGCTTTGCCGCGCCATAG
>JAHJOS010000411.1 GCA_018820005.1 Alphaproteobacteria bacterium
AACCGAGCCGCCCCCCTGACGTCGGATTTGTACCACGATGAGGTATATGGCTCAAAATGGCACAACGCAAGAACAGTTGTTTACAGATCGTTAATATCGAGGATAATGACGGAATGTTCACAAGACCTCACCGCCGCGTAAACCATTAAATACTGCTGCGATCTGATTTAGGTTCTGGATCGGAACTTAATAATGGCAGCGAAAACAGGAAGGGGGCACCGCGGTAGCGGCACCCCCTCTTATGACGATGAATATAGTCGACATCAGCGCGAAGCGGCCTGGACCGGATCAGTCATAGACGAAGGCCGACTGCAGCGACTTCAGGAACGGTTCGAACAAATACTGCATCATGGTGCGCTCGCCCGTGACAACAGTGACATCTGCGGGCATGCCAGGGGACAGATACATGCCCTCATGGCGCGCCAGTTCTTCCGGCGGAATCCGCACCCGGACCTCGTAATAGGCTTGCTTGGTCGCCTCATCGATCTTGCTGTCGGGGGCAATGGCAATCACCTTGCCCGTCAGCGGCAGCGTATTGCGGCTGGCGAACGGAATGATGGTGACATGGGCGGACTGATCGACTGCCACCAGGTCAATGTTCTTGGGCGCGAGCTTGGCGACGACGATCAGATCGTCATTGCGCGGCACCACCTCCAGAATGGTCTCGCCCGGCCGCACAACCTCCCCGGCGGCCTGCGTGCGCAGATTGATCACCGTGCCATCGACGGGGCTGCGGATTTCGGTGCGCTGCAGGGCATCACCGGTGGACGCCATCCCCTCCCCGAGCTGGGCAATCGAGTCATTGACCTTGGACGACTGCTGCGCGACCTCCTCGAAATAGCTCTCGCGCGCCTGCAGCATCTGCAGCCGCGTTTCCTCGATGCTTTGGCCGGCCTTGGCGATCCGGGCGCCATTGGCAGCAATGGCGCTCTGCAGCCGGGCCAGCTCACGCCGCAAGGCATTGACTTCGGACCGGGAGACCAATTGCTGATCGAGCAGGTTCTGCTTGTCGGCAAGCTCCTCCTCGATGAGCGATTTCTGCGTGCTCAATCCAACGTTTTCGGCGTTCACCGATGAGATTTCGCTGTTCAGTTGCTCGACGCGGCGCCCCAGGATCTGCTGCTGCTGGTTGAGCGAGGCCTGCCGGGTCTCAAAGCTGCGCTGCTCGGCGGCAACGAAAGCCTGCATGCCGGTGTCCTGCACGGCCGTGACCTCGCCGGGCACTGTCCAGTCTGCAGCCTCGCTGGCTTCGGCCTCAAGCCGGGCACGGGTAACGAGCAGGCGCAGCCATTGCACCCGCTGCCCCGAAAAGCTCGCCTCTGCGCGCACGGGATTAAGGGTGAGCAGCAATTGTCCGGCGGTGACCCGATCGTTCTCCTTGACGAAGATCTCCTGGGTAATGCCACCCTCAAGGTGCTGGATGGCCTTGCGGTTTGAATCAGGGCTGACAACGCCCGGTGCGATCGCGCCGCTGACCAATGGCGCCGTAGCGGCCCAGAAGCCGAGCGCGCCAAAGAACAGCCCGACCACGGCCACCCCGACCAGGGTGGGCCCCCGCATCAGCCGGAACAGGCGGACCTTGTCGCTGTCATCGCGCAGGCGCGATGGGGCGACCGGCTTGCCAGGCATCGGACCCTTGTCGAGTGCGAGATCGCTCATGGCGCATTCCTGTCATTGGCGGTCGCTTGCGTCTCGGGCACGGGCACCAGGGTTGGCTTGCGCTGCGGCGCATTGGCAGCCATCTCGCGCAGGATATCGTCGCGATCGCCGAACCGTTCCAGCACGCCGTCCCGCATGATGCCCAGCTTGTCGATGGGCTGCAGCAGCGTCGAGCGGTGACTGACCACGACCACCGTGGTGCCCGCCCGCTTGGCGCGCGCAATGGCCTCCACCAGGGCGGTCTCGCCATCCTGATCGAGGTTGGAATTCGGTTCATCAAGCACCACGAGGCGCGGCGAACCATAGAGCGCCCGCGCCAGCCCGATACGCTGCCGCTGCCCGCCGCTGAGGAAGGCGCCGCGCGGACCCAATTCGGTATCATAGCCATTGGGCAGGCGCAGGATCATCTCGTGGCAGCCTGCCGCCTGGGCAGCTGCAACCGTTGCCTCATCGCTGCCATCGCCCAGACGGGCAATATTGTCGCGCACGGTGCCCGAGAACAGCTCAACTGCCTGCGGCATGTAGCCGATGACCCGCGACACGTCATCGTCATTGAGCGTGATCACATCGGCACCATCCAGCCGCACATTGCCGCGCGAGGGCGCGATGGCCCCCACCAGCAGGCGGCACAGCGTGCTCTTGCCCGAGGCAGACGGGCCGACCAGCGCCAGCGCCGTGCCGGGTTCGAGACTGAAGCTCGCGCGGCGAACTGCGGGCGTCGGCGCATCAGGCAGCTGGAACGCCACCTCCTCAACGCTCAGCCGGCCCGTCAGACCCGACAGCGAAATGGCGGTGGACTCCTTGGGGATCGATTTGAAAAAGCGCCGGAGATTGCCGTAGGATTCACGGGCCGAGGCGAACTGCTTCCACGAACCGATGACCTGCTCGATGGGCGCGAGCGCGCGGCCCAGCACGATGGACGATGCGATCATCCCGCCCGAGCTCATCTCGCCGCGGATCACCAGCAGGGCGCCCAGCCCAAGGGCCGCACTCTGCACCGCAATACGGATGGCCTTGGACATCGACGTGATGACGGCGCCGATATCGGCTGCGTTCTGCGACAGCAGCCCGGACTGTTCGACATGGCTGCGATAGCGGCGCGAGACCGCCTTCTGCATGCCCATGGCATTGACGACTTCAGCGTTCAGGATCGCGGCCTGGGCAAAATCATTGGCCTGCTGCGCCCGCATGCCGGACTGCACGATCGCCAGCCGCGTCGCATAGTCATTGGCCAGCGCCAGGCCGAACAGCACAATCGCCGACCCCAGGGCCAGAAAGCCCAGCCAAGGGTGAATGCCGAAAATGATCAGCACGAAGAAAGGGACCCAGGGCGCATCCAGAAACGGCAGCACCGCGGGGCTGCCCAGATAGTTCCGGGCTGTCCCGAAATCATCCACCAGCCGCCGGCGCTCAAAGCGGGGAGACCGGGTCTGGACGATGGAATGCAGCAGAACCGGATCGCGCAGCAGCAGATCGAGCATGCGGCCCAGTCGCGTCAGCAGAAACGAGCGCACCCCCTCCAGCAGGCCCAGCGATGTCAGGGCCAGCGCCGCGATGATGCTGAGGTAGATGAGCGTCTCGATCTGCCCGGTACCCAAGACGCGGTCATAGACCTGCATCATGTAAATGGGCGATGTCAGGATCAACAGATTTACAAAAACGCTGAATACCAGCACCAGCCCGATGAACAGGCTCAACTTGCGGGACACCGCCAGGTCGTCCCACACGGAACGCAGAGGTCTAGCCATAGCGTCTTTTACTCTATCGGAATTGTGACGAAACTGAAAAAAGATAGCGGCACTGAATATTAAGCGCCCCTATATACTCTCGCTTCGATCATGATTTGCGCGTCCGCTCGGACAATTCAAGTCAATTCAGTACTAGGGTAAACCCGCCAACGCCCGGCGGCTCATTTGGAACAACCTGCGGTGATATCAAACGTGTTCACCACAAGCCTGCCGTCTGGTTGCTTTCCTCCAATCCCGACCCTAAAGATTGTCCAACAAGGAAAGTGGCAGGACAAGTTGCAAGAGAAACGCCGCATCTTTTCAGGGCTGGCGATTGCAGCATGTGCAATCGTTGCAATTGTTCTGGGTGCCCGGACCATCAATGGCGAGGCGCAAGTCTATCTGGCGCATGCCAGCACCCCCGCCGGCCGCATTGTGGATGTCGCCGAGGGGCGTGGGGATATTGGCCTGGCAACCCAGTCACAAAAGGCCTTTCTTTATGACTGCGGCCAAACCCTGGTTGCAATGCTGTCGCCTGACGTGCTTGCCCTGACCGACGAGCAGCGCACCCAGCTGGCGCCAACTTGCCTGGACATTGCCCAGCGCGCCGTGGCAGCCAGCCCGACCAATTCATTCGCCTATTTCGTCATGGCCAGCGCCGCTGCCGCCACCGGCGACTACCAGCGATACAACCAGAGCATGCAGCTATCCTATCTGACCGGTCGCTCCGAAGAGTGGATCGCCGAGTGGCGTATGCCGCTGGTGGAGCGCCTGCAGCAACAGACACAAGACAGCCTGACTGGCTTTCACCAGGACGACATAAGACTGATGATAAAGAGCTTTCGTGGCATCACCACCATTGCTGCCTATTTCGTGACCGGCGAGGACTTTCGCAACCGCGTGACGGCCCTGCTCGACCCGCTTCCTGCTGAGGAACAGGCGCGGTTCCTGTCC
>JAHJOS010000412.1 GCA_018820005.1 Alphaproteobacteria bacterium
GCCGGCGCCGTTTTCGCCGATGATGGCGTGCACTTCGCCGGGGCGAATATCGAAATCGATGGAGAAAAGCACCGGGATTTCGCCGAAGGACTTGCTGATCCTGTGCGCTGACAGGATGGCAGGCGCAGCTGCGCCTTGAGCACTGGACATGATCAACCCCCTCCTCCGAGCGCGGTGGGATTGATCCCATCTCTTCGCCCTTGACCGATGATGTAAAGGTTTTCATGATCTATGTAAAGGTTTACACTGACCAAAAATGGCATAAGCCACTCGGAGGATCTGGCGCCGTCTGCTCCGTCTGCTAAAGGCAGACGAGGCGAGCGCCATGGGGCGTGCGGGGCAAAGATTGCAGCACCACAAACTGGCGACCATTGAGGACGTGGCGGCGATCGCCGGTGTATCCATCGCCACGGTCAGCCGCGCGATCAATGAGCCCACCAAGGTGGCCGATGCCACGCGTCGTCGCGTCACCGAAGCCGTCGCCAAAACAGGCTACACCACCAACGCCATGGCGCGCTCGCTGCGCATGCGCCGGTCCAACATGATCCTGATTCTGGCGCCCGACGTGGGTGACCCGAACTTCTCCAACATTCTGGTGGGCCTTGAGACCGAAGCCAGCAAGCGCGGCTATGGCGTGCTGATCGGCAATACGCAGAACGACCCCGAGCGGGAAAGCGACTATCTGCGCTTTATCAGTTCGAACCAGGCGGATGGCCTGATCCTGTTCACCGGCCACCTGCCCTATGGAATCGGCACCGGCGATGACAGCGGCACGCGCCTGCCCCCTATGGTTGCAGTCAACGAACCGGTCACCAACAGCGCTGTGCCCTATGTCGGCGTGGACAATTTCGAAGGGGCGCGGATTGCCGCCGAATATCTCATCTCTCAGGGGCACCGCCGCATCGCCTTCATTGGCCATTCCACCACCAAGGCGGTCAATGGCCTGCGCGAGCAGGGCTATCGCGCAGCACTGCAGGGATCTGGACTGGCCATTGACCCCCGACTAATCCTCGATGGCGACGGCACCACGGAAAGCGGGCGCGCAGCCACCGAGCAGATGTTTGTGCGCGATGTGCTGCCGACGGCGTTTCTGTGCGTCAATGATGCGACAGCCCTGGGAGTGATCATCTCGCTCAATGCCCGGAAATATGATCTGCCGCGCGAGTTCTCGGTGATGGGCTTTGACGATATTTCGTTCGCCAGCTTCGTGACGCCCTCGCTGACGACGATGAAGCAGCCCCGGCTCAAGATCGGCGAAGAGGCGATGGACCTGCTGCTGGCGCTGCTGGCCGGCGAAACGCCGGCCAGAACGGAAGTGCTGCTGCGCAGCGAACTGATCGTGCGCAATTCGGTCAGCCGCGCCGCGCGCGACTAGGCCGCAGACTACTGCCCGTGCTTGGCCAGCCAATCCTGCATCCAGGCAATCTCGGCCTCCTGGGCCTTGATAACATTTTCGGCCAGGGCCTTCACTTCAGGATCGCTGCCATGTTCGAGCACGATGCGGGCCATGGCCACGGCGCCCTGGTGATGCGGGATCATACCCTTGATGAAATCGACATCGGCGTCGCCGGTGTAGTCGATGGCCATGTCGGTGTGCATCTGCAAATTGGCAGCTTCATAGGCTGCGGTTGCCGGGCCGGCCATACCGGCCATGGCGTGGCCAGCATGGGCGGGCGCGGTGGCGTCGTCGGCCAGAGCAGGGAGGCAGAGGCCGACGGCCAGGGCGAAGGCGAGAGCAAGACGGGACGGCTGCATGGTCACTCCGGACAATTGTGGTCGGAGAGAAGGCTGGGGGCTTCCCGCGTGGGAAGGTCAAGCGCGGCATCCACTCGCGCGCGACAATGTTACCGGCGGCGGTCTGATTGACTTCACGGGTGGCGGCTGGCTAGTGAGGACCATGCGACGGGGCGGACATCTGCGATGAAGACCATTCTGATTGTCGGCATCGGCGCCGGGCATCCCGAACACATCACCATCCAGGCGATCAATGCGCTCAACCGCGCCGATGTGCTGTTCGTGCCCGACAAGGGCGCGGCAAAGGCCGATCTGGCCGGGCTGCGGCGGGACATCATCGCGCGCTATGTGACCAACCCGGCAAGCCGAGTGATCGACTATGGCGTGCCGCAGCGCGACGCGGCCAACCCCAGCTATGGCGCGGGCGTGGACGACTGGCATGGCGCACTGGCCGAGCTTTTCGGCGGACTGCTGGCCGAGGTGCCGGAGGGCGGCAGTTGCGCCTTTCTGGTCTGGGGCGACCCCGGGCTTTATGATTCCACCATCAGGATCGTGGACCGGTTGCGCGAGACGGTGGCGCTGACGGTCGAGATCATTCCCGGTATCACCTCGGTACAGGCGCTGACCGCGGCCCATGGCATTGCACTCAACCGCATCGGTGAGCCGGTGCACATCACCACTGGGCGGCGGCTGGGCTCGGTCGATACAGACACGGTGGTCATGCTCGACGGCCAGACTGCTTTCACCGCGGCTGACCCGGACCTGATCATCTTCTGGGGGGCCTATCTGGGCACACCCGACCAGATCACCATCACCGGTCGGCTGGGCGATGTGCGCGACCAGATCGTGGAAACCCGCAAGACGGCACGAGCGCACCATGGCTGGATCATGGACAC
>JAHJOS010000050.1 GCA_018820005.1 Alphaproteobacteria bacterium
TCCCGTTCGGAAGTGGGTGAGTTCGCGCCGCGCATCGAGACCATGCAGATCCCGACCGACAAGATCCGTGAAGTGATCGGCACCGGCGGCAAGGTGATCCGCGAGATCGTCGAAAAGACCGGCGCCAAGATCAACATCGAAGACGATGGCACGATCAAGATCTCGTCCTCGGACGGCAGCGAAATCGAAGCCGCCATCAAGTGGATCCGCTCGATCACCGATGAAGCCGAAGTGGGCGCCATCTATCAGGGCACCGTGGTCAAGACCGCCGATTTCGGCGCGTTCGTGAACTTCTTCGGCGCCAAGGACGGGCTGGTGCACATCAGCCAGTTGGCCGAAGCCCGCGTTGCCAAGACCACCGACGTGGTCAAGGAAGGCGACAAGGTCTGGGTCAAGCTGCTTGGCTTTGACGAGCGCGGCAAGGTCCGCCTGTCCATGAAGGTGGTCGATCAGGCCACCGGCAAGGAAGTCACCGAAGCCGCTGCCGAGTAATCGAGGCGGTTGCAGAATCAGAAAGGCCCGAAGCAATTCGGGCCTTTTTTGTTGTCCGGACGCCCCTAAGCGAGAGGCTGCCAATCACATTGCTGCGAGTAGGCGCCGCGTTGGCGCGCTGCAGGAGGAGTGAGGCTTTCCTGCACTAGCGAAGCTGTTGAGCTACCTCTAGTGAATTGGTCAAGTAACAGCCGTCGCTGTCTGCCTCATTTTTAGGGTTACACCTTGCTCTCTCGTCGTCTGTTTATGATCGGCCTACCCGCCGTCGCCCTCGCCGCCTGCTCCAGCACTCGTGTGCCGGTCGTCCAGGAGCCAACAATCGACCCCTATTACCAGGCGATGTATGGCACGCTAACCAACGAGAAATTCGTGGTCGAGGCGATGGATCTGCGTCGCGTCGATCCACAGTTCTGGCGCCAGGAAGTGCCTTATGTCACCTCGGAGCGTCCCGGCACGCTGGTGGTCGATACCCCGGCCCATTTCCTCTATCTCGTCCTGGAAAACGGCCGCGCCATGCGTTATGGCATCGGCGTTGGCAAGAGCGAGGCCCTGGTGTTCCGCGGCACGGCCACGATCGGTCGCAAGGCCGAATGGCCGCGCTGGACTCCGACGCAGGCCATGATCAAGCGCGAACCCGACCGCTACGGCGCCTATGCCGGCGGCATGGAAGGCGGCCCGACCAATCCGCTGGGCCCGCGCGCGCTCTACCTCTACAAGAACGGCCAGGACACGCTGTTCCGCCTGCATGGCACGACCGAACCCTATACCATCGGTACCAATGTTTCCTCGGGCTGCATTCGCCTGATGAACCAGGACATCATCGACCTCTATGGTCGCGTGCCCACCGGCACCCGTGTTGTCGTGATCAACGCCTGATCTGATTGCTGCCGGGCCAATGCCGCGACAGCGGGGCGCCTTGCTTCGGAATCCGTAGTCACCGAAGTGAAGTTCACTGCTGTCGCGACACTGGTCCGGTAGACACAAAATACAAAAAGGCCCGGTGAGCGATCACCGGGCCTTCTTTTCTATGGGGGAACACCCCCCCGCGATCTCGATAGGGATCAGACCTGCTGCACCGACTCAACGCCGGGCACGAAGTGGCGCAAAAGGTTCTCGATGCCGCTCTTGAGCGTGGCGGTGGAGGAGGGGCAGCCCGAGCAGGCGCCCTGCATGTGGAGGAACACGGTGCCTTCCTTGAAGCCTTTGAAGGTGATGTCGCCGCCGTCCATGGCGACGGCCGGACGCACGCGGGTCGCCAGCAGTTCCTTGATCACTTCGACGGTTTCGCTGTCGTCCTCGTCAAAGAACTCATCGACTTCGTCGTGATTGGCAATCTGGGCGCCGCCTTCCACGATAACCGGCTTGCCGGATAGGAAGTGGTCCATGATCACGCCCAGGATGGCAGGCTTGATATGGGCCCAATTGGTATCGTCCTTGGTGACCGAGATGAAATCGGACCCCAGAAAAACACCCGAAACGCCGGAAATGGCGAACAGTCCGGTGGCCAGCGGCGAAGCACTGGCGGCGTCAGGGCCACGGAAATCACGCGGTTCGCCGACCAGCACGTCGCGTCCGGGCAGGAATTTGAGCGTGGACGGATTGGGCGTGGCTTCGGTCTGAATGAACATCGGGGCGCCTGCAATTTACAATTAGAACGCTTCTAAAATAGTCTTTTGGGCTCAGGATGCAAGGGGAAAGGCGATTTCCCGCCCGGCTGCATGGCCCCCTGGCGCATCAGCAAATGGCGATAATCTCGTCGTCGCTCATGCGACCGGGCACGACGGTCAGCGGAATGGGCAGGGCATGGGCACGGCCGGCAAAGTGCATTACCAACGGGCCCGGGCCTTCGCTGCCAGAGGAGGCGGCGAGCACCAGAATGGCGATATCGCTATCCAGACCAATCAGCCGCTCGATTTCCTCGGACCCTTCGCCTTCGCGAATAACCGATTCGACCTTCACATCGCCGATGTCGCGAATGCGGGCCAGACGGGCATCAAGATTGCGCTCAGCCTCCTCGACGGCTTCGGCGCGCAACACATCCTCGACGCCCAGGCCGATGAACTCGGGCTTTTGCACGATGCTCATCAGCACCACGGTGCCGCCGGTGCGCTTGACGCGATAGGCAGCAAAGGTCAGAGCACGATCGCATTCGACGGTCTCGTCAATGACGACGAGAAACTTGCGCTTGTATTCGGTCTCGTACACGGCGAAGCCTCCCTAGCGGACAAAGCCGACGATGTTGCGGACGTCTTCCATGATGGGGCGGGCAATGGCACGGGCACGCTCGGCGCCGTCGCGCAGGATGGCATCCATTTCGCCGCGGTCGGCAACCAGGCGCTGCATTTCGGTGGCTATGGGCGACAATACCGAAACGGCCAGATCGGCCAGGGCCGGCTTGAAGCTGCCCCACCCCTGACCACCATATTCGGCCAAGACGTCATCGACGCTGCGGTTGGATAGCGAAGCGAAGATGGCAACGAGATTGTCAGCCTCGGCGCGGCCGACAAGGCCTGCAGCTTCGCTGGGCAGCGCTTCAGCATCGGTGGTCGCGCGCTTGATCTTTTTGGCAATCAGATCGGCGCCATCCATCATGTAGATGGTGGAGAGGTCCGACGCATCGGACTTGCTCATCTTCTTGGTGCCGTCCTTCAGACTCTTCACCCGCATGGCCGGCCCGGTGGCCAGGGTCTCGGTGATGGGGAAGAAATCGTCCCTGTGGCCGTTCGCCTTGATCTGCTTTTTGAAGTCGTGATTGAACTTCTTGGCAATGTCACGGGTCAGTTCGAGATGCTGGCGCTGATCCTCGCCCACCGGCACAGCGGTGGATTTGTAGAGCAGGATATCGGCCGCCATCAGGCTGGGATAGGCGAACAGACCCAGCGAGACATTCTCGGAATTTTCGCCCGCCTTGTCCTTGAACTGCGTCATGCGCTCCATCCAGCCCATGCGGGCCACGCAATTGAAGATCCAGCTCAGCTCGGCATGTTCCATGACCTGGGACTGATTGAAGATGATGGATTTCTTGGGATCGAGGCCTGCCGCGATATAGGCGGCGGCGATCTCATAGGTCCAGCGCTTGAGGTCCGCCGGGTCCTGCCACACGGTGATGGCGTGCATATCGACCACGCAATAGATGGTCTCGTGCGTCTCCTGCAGGGGCACAAAGCGCCGGATGGCGCCCAGGTAATTGCCCAGATGCAGATCGCCCGAGGGCTTGATGCCCGAAAAGACGCGGGGAGTAAAAGCCATAGAAGAAATACCCATCAGGTTTAGCGGCCTGCCGAATTACACCCGCGAGCGGGGCGGACGCAAGTCAACTGCGGCGACGCAGCCGGCGCCAGAGCATGCCCAGCGGCTGGGCGCCCGAGATATGGACAAGGGTGAAATAGACGATGGTGCCGAACACGCAGATGGCAAACAGGGCACCGGCCTGGACGAGAAAGGAGGCGCCCGAGGCAAAGATCGCCGTTGCGCGCAGGGCCATGAGGTAGAGAACGCCGGCCATCACCAGGCTGCTGGCAATGGTGAGCAGATGCCGCCGCAGCGAGGCCGCGGGCAGATCGAAATAGCCCCGCCGGGCCAGAAAGATGGCCAGCATGGTCGCGTTGAGCCAGGACGAGAGCGTCGTGGCCAGGGCAATGCCGACATGCTGGAGGCTCGGAAACAGCAGCAGTGAAAGGCCGATATTGGCCACAACGGAAATGCCGGCAAAGACGGTTGGCGTGATGGTGTCCTTGCGCGAGAA